>PXDR01000085.1 GCA_003566335.1 Cyanobacteria bacterium T3Sed10_344R1 | reverse complement strand
GGCCACGGTGCCTGACCGCTATCAGCCCCAGCCCGATCCCCAGGTGGAAAAACAGGTGCTTACCCTGGCCAAGTATCGTCAAACCCAAATTGCTGAAACCAAGCTGAAGGCAGGCGATCGCAGCGGAGCCGCCACACTACTCCAATCAGCGGCCAAAACTGCCCTACAAATGGGCGACAATCAGGCGGCAACGGTGTTGCAGGAAAATGCCACCCGGCTACAGTCGGGGCAGGATCTTTCAGAGCGCGATCGCAAAAAGACGCGGATCGTCTCTAAGACAACCTTGCAGTAGCCCGAGCGATTTAGCCTGGTAGTCTTAGCCCGTTAATCATTGCGATGTGTTCACTTCTAGCACCCTAATCAATGCAGCTTACGGTCGAGCCGTTCACAGTTCATAAACGGGTGGCGTTGACCATCAGCCGCAGCACCAGCGCCCAGTCCACTAACTTTTGGCTGCGGCTTCACCAAGATGGCATCGAAGGCTGGGGGGAAGCAACGGCGTTTTCCATTGGCGATCGCAGTCAATCTGAAGCTGCGATCGCAGCCGATTTCGCCACCCTAACCACCGCCCTTGCTGACCGCCATCCCACCGAAGGTCAGGCGATTGAGCAACTCTTTCGGGAGGCCAATATTGGCAGCGCCGCTCGGGCAGCGGTTGACCTAGCCCGCCATGACTGGCTGGGCAAATCCTTAAATCTGCCCCTGTGGCAACTCTGGGGGCTAGACCGCCAGCAGATTGGCCCCACCTCAGTCACCATTGGCATCATGTCCCCGGCCCAAGCCCAAGATCGGCTGGCTCTCTGGCAGCAACAAGGGCCGGTGAAGTCCGTCAAGCTGAAGCTGGGCAGTACCGCCGGGATGGACGCGGATCAGGCCATGGTGCGGGCCGTAACCCAAGTTCTATCGCCCCAGGTCAAGGTCAGCGTAGATGCCAACGGCGGCTGGGATCTCAAAACCGCCGTGCTGATGGCGGACTGGCTAGGCAGCCAAGGGGTTACCTACATTGAGCAGCCCTTAGCCCCTGGGCAAGAGGGGGATTTGCCTGTCCTCTATGAAAAGTCGCCCCTGCCCATTTTTGTGGATGAAAGCTGCTGGTCTAGCGCCGATGTGCCCACCCTGGCCGATCGGGTGCATGGGGTGAACCTGAAGTTGATGAAAACCGGCGGTCTGGCTGAGGCCCAGCGGCTGATTCACACCGCCCGAGCCTGCGGGCTGCAGGTGATGTTTGGCTGCTACTCTGACAGTGCGATCGCCAATACGGCCTTAGCCCACCTGTCTCCCCTGGCCGATCACCTCGACCTCGACAGCCACCTTAATCTCAAGGACGACCCCTTCCAAGGAGCCACTTGGGAGAATGGACATTTGCTGCCGCCCAACCGCCCAGGACTCGGAGTTATCCGCCATGCGTCTCACCCCTGATCACCGTCTTGCTATCTTGCTCCACGGCGGCACCCGAGGCGATGGCAAAACCGGGCTAGCCATGTTGCGCTATGGCCAGGTGCCGGTAGTGGCGGTGATTGATGCCGACTGCGCCGGAGAATCCCTGAGCGAGGTCACGGGGATTAAGAAAGAGATTCCAATTGTGGATTCGATTCAGGCCGCCCTAGCCTTTCAGCCGACGGTTCTGGCTATTGGTCTAGCGCCTTCAGGCGGGAGTTTGCCCCCTGCTTATTATCAAGAGGTCAAGGCTGCGATCGCAGCCGGACTCTCCATCGTTAACGGCCTGCATACGCCCCTGGGCAATGATCCCGAGCTTATCCCCCTGGTTAAGCCGCCCCAGTGGATCTGGGACGTGCGCCAAGAGCCGCCAGGACTGACCGTTGGGGCGGCCCGAGCCGCTAGCTTGACCTGTCGGCGGGTGCTAGCCGTGGGCACCGACATGGCCGTCGGCAAAATGTCTACGGGGATTGAACTGCATCGTCTAGCCCAGGCAGAAGGGTTGCGATCGCAGGTCATCGCCACCGGTCAAACCAATCTCATGCTGGGGGACGACGGCATCCCCCTCGACGCCATTCGGGTTGACTTTGCGTCTGGGGCCGTCGAACAAGTAGTCATGCGCCAAGGGCCAACCCACGATATTTTGTTTATTGAAGGCCAAGGGTCTCTGCTTAACCCTGCCTCAACCGCTACCTTGCCCCTCATGCGCGGTGCCCAGCCCACCCACCTGGTGCTCGTCCATCGCTGGGGCCAAACCCACATTGACCGCTGTCCCCAAATTGCCATTCCGCCCCTGGCTCAAGTGGTCAAACTCTATGAAGCCGTCGCCACAGCCGCTGGCGCATTTCAGCCCGCCCCAGTGGTCGGCATTGCCCTCAACACCCGCAGCCTGCCCTCAGATCAAGCTGCCCAGGACGCAATTCAAACCGTCCAAACTGAAACAGGGCTGCCCTGTGCCGATGTTGTTCGCTTCGGCGGGGCAACCCTGTTAGAGGCTATTTTCAGCAGTTAAAGTCTCAGCCATTAGAGTCAAAGGCGGCAGCCTATTTCTTTCTCAAGCGATAGGTAATTCGCCCCTTGCTCAAGTCATAGGGAGTCAGCTCAACCTTGACCCGATCTCCTGGCAAGATCTTGATGTAGTTCCGCCGGATTTTGCCTGAGATATGGGCTAGCACATTAAACCCATTATCTAGATCAACGCGGAACATGGCATTAGGCAGGGACTCTGTCACCGTGCCCTCCATTTCAATTAAGTCTTCCTTAGACAATCGCTATTCCTCTACTAATCAACCTTCGAACACTCTCAAAACTAATATAGGCCGTCGGCAAAACCAGCACCTCAACCAGACGAAAGATTCTGTCAGCAGAGTACTGAGTTCACGCTGACCTAAGCCTGCACCAACGCCTTCAAATCGTTGGTCACAGACTCCATCGGCTGATTACCGTCTACCGAAACCAGCTTTTGCCGATTCCGGTAAAAGTCAATCAAGGGCTGGGTGCGATCGCGATAGACCACCAGCCGATTTTTCACCACCTCTTCCTGATCATCCTCACGACCGCGACTGAGCAAGCGGGCAACTAGCACCTCGTCAGGCACTTCCAAGTTGACCACAAAATCACAGGGCTGCTTGATTTCCTCCAGCAGCGTCTCCAGGAAGTTAGCCTGGGGAATCGTGCGGGGGAAGCCATCTAACAACCAGCCATCAGCAGCGTCAGACTCCGCCAACCGCTCCCGGATCAAATCCAGGATTAGGTCATCCGGCACCAACTCCCCAGCGCTCATATAGAACTCAGCTTTCTTGCCTAGTTCTGACTGAACCGCCACCGCCCCTCGCAGGATATCCCCCGTAGAAATATGGGGCACCTGACAAGTTTTAGACAGCAACTGAGCTTGAGTGCCCTTACCAGCCCCAGGCGGGCCTAAGAAAATAAGTCGTGTCACTACTGCTTCACCATTCCTTCGTAACGTTGGGAGATCACGTAGGTTTGGATTTGCTTAGAGGTCTCAATCGCCACACCAACCAGAATCAGCAGGGACGTTGCCCCCAGACCTTGGAAGGTCGTGATTCGAGTCGCACTCTCTACTACGCTAGGCACCACAGCCACCAAGCCCAGGAAAATGGCCCCCAGGAAGGTTAGCCGATTAAGCACCTTGCCAATGTACTCAGTCGTTGCCTTACCTGGACGAATCCCCGGAATACTAGATCCCATCTTCTTCAGATTTCGGGACATGTCCTCTGGGTTAACTACCAGAGAGGCATAGAAATAGCTGAAGAACAGAATCAGCACCAGATACAGCAGCACGTACAGCAGCGAAGTCGGGTTAAAGTACTCCGCAATAAAGCGGCTGAACTGAGGGTTAGGAATGTACTGCGCCAGGGAGAGCGGCAACACCAACACCGCCGACGCAAAAATAATCGGCATAACTCCGCCCTGATTTAGGCGCAGCGGCAAGTAGTTGCTCTTTTCCAGGTACAGCTTGCGTCCCACCTGACGTCGGGCAGAAATGATCGGGATGCGGCGAGTGCCCTCTTGGACAAACACAATCCCCACAATCATCACCAGAAACACCAGCATTAGAATCACGACGCCACCCACCAGCGCCCGATCCCCGCCTTGGGCTAGGTCAATCGTTTGCCCCAGGGAACGGGGCAAGCTAGAGACAATGTTGAGGAAAATCAGCAGAGAAGCGCCGTTACCCACGCCACGCTCGGTGATCAGTTCCCCAACCCACATGACAAACATCGAGCCCGCCGTCAGAGCCAGTGCCGTTTCCAGCACAAAGACAATTCCGGGGGATTCAGCAAAGGGCATCAGCAGGAAGCTAGACAG
>PXDR01000405.1 GCA_003566335.1 Cyanobacteria bacterium T3Sed10_344R1 | reverse complement strand
GACCGAATGGATGTTGGTGAAAGGCTGACTTCCGAACATCGCCATCTGTCATCTATCTATTTGAGGAGCTAAATAGCGATTATGCTTGATCAGCTATTGCTTAATCCGCTACTAGGGTTTTCTGTCGGGTCTGACTATATTCCCCATGGTCATTGCTATCTGTGGCAGCCGTCTTTGGTCGGGCTCCATGGGGTGAGCAATTTGCTGATTGCGATCGCATATTTTTCGATTCCAGCGCTGTTGGTTCACTTTGTCCGCCAGCGTCGGGAATTAGCCTTTTCTAGGATGTCCAAGGCATTTCTGCTGTCGGGTGCCTTCATTTTTCTCTGCGGCTTGGGCCATGTATTAGACATTGTGGTGCTGTGGTATCCCGTTTATTGGTTAACGGGCCTGGTGCGGGCAGTGACTGCCCTGGTGTCTTGTCTAACAGCCCTGAAGCTGGTGGAATGGCTGCCGGAGTTTCTGGCGTTGCGATCGCCAGAAGAGTTAGCTCAGCTCAACCAACAGCTTGAAGCCGAAATCGCCGCGCGGGAAAAAGCCCAGGCGGAGATGGAGCAGCAGGTGGTCGATCGCACCGCCGCCTTGTCTGCGGTTAATACTCAACTGCGAACCTCCCAGGTTTTGCTGCAAAAAGTGGCGGAGCGGGAGCGCACCACCAGCCAAATCATTCGCCAAATGCGGCAGTCCCTAAACCTCGAACACATCTTTACCGTGGCGACGGAAGAATTGCAGCGGGCGGTGAAGTGCGATCGCACCCTGATCTATCAATTTAATTCTGACTGGAGCGGTAACATCATCGCCGAGACCGTTGCCCCCGGCTGGCATCCCCTGCTAGATAACGTGCAATCCGCTGCTGATTCTGCAACTGAGACGGATCAGCCTTGGGGAAGCCAAACCCTCGACCAAGACCGCTGCACCGTCAGGTTGATCGCCCAGGGCGAAACCGTGCCCGCCACCTTAATTCAAGACACCCATCTACAGCAACAGGCTGAAGCGGTTTATGGGCAGGGGCTAGAATATCTGCCCGTCGCCGACATTTATGAGGCCGGGTTTTCCCGCTGCTACCTCGATCTGCTAGAAGACTTGCAAGCTCGGGCCTACGTCATCGTCCCAGTCTTTGTGGGGACGCGACTCTGGGGATTGATGGCCTGCTACCAAAATACCGGGCCTCGGCAGTGGGAGGACGCCGAAGCTCAAATGGTGGTGCAAGTGAGCAGCCAGCTTGGCGTGGCAATCCAGCAGACAGAATTGTTTGACCGCACCTGCCAGCAGCGCAAAGCCTTGAAACAAGCCAAGGATGCGGCTGAAGTGGCCAACCGGACTAAAAGTGAGTTCTTGGCTAACATGAGCCATGAATTGCGGACGCCCCTCAATGCCATCTTGGGCTTTACCCAACTGATGCACGGAGACACCACCCTGCCAGAGGTGACCCAGAGCTATCTCGACATCATTAATCGCAGTGGTGAACATCTGCTTGGGCTAATCAACAACATTCTAGAAATGTCAAAAATTGAGGCGGGGCTGTTGGTCTGCACCCCCACTGCCTTTGACCTCTCGCGACTCCTCGAAACCCTAGAAGACTTATTTCTGCTCAAAGCCCAAGCCAAAGGACTCCAGCTGCAGTTGATTCAGGCTGGGCCGCTGCCCGACTACATCTGTACCGACAAAGGCAAACTGCGGCAGGTGTTGCTCAACCTGCTAGGCAACGCGATTAAGTTCACCCAGGAGGGCTCAATTCAACTGCGGGTTTGGAGTGACGCCGCTCCGGAGAATGCTGAGTCTCTGCAAATTCACTTTGCTGTGGTCGATACCGGGGCTGGCATGAGTCCCAGCGAACTAGAAATCCTGTTTGATCCGTTCAAGCAAGCCCAGGCTGGCATTGACTCTGGTCAGGGCACGGGGTTGGGCCTGCCGATTAGCCGTCGTTACATTGAGTTGATGGGTGGCAAGCTCACGGTGGAAAGCACCCCTGGCCAAGGCAGCTGCTTTCAGTTTTCCTTGCCGGTCAATCGAGTGTCGGCCCCGAACGTACCAACCCAAAATCAGCGCCCCAGGATTAAAGCCTTAGCCCCTGGACAACCAACCCCCCGGATTTTGGTGGCGGAAGACAATCCGACCAATAAGCTGTTGCTGACTAAACTGCTGTGTCCCCTGGGGTTTGAGGTCAAAACAGCTCCCGATGGCGAAGTGGCCCTAGCCCTGTGGCAGCAGTGGCAGCCCCACCTGGTTCTGATGGATATGCGTATGCCCCTACTGGATGGCTATGGCGCGACCCGCCGAATTCGCCAGCTGGAAGATCAGTCGCCGACTGTCTCACCGACTGTGGTGATTGCCCTGACGGCCACTGCGTTTGAAGACCAGCGGGCCGATATGCTGGCGGCTGGCTGCGATGCCTGTATTCGCAAGCCCTTCATTGCCGATGAGCTATTAACCTGCATTGGTCAGCACTTAGGTCTACACTACGAATATCAGGATCCTGTGGCTTCGCCTGCTGCGGCTCCGCCTCGGCCTCAGCTATCGAGCGAGGCGTTGGCTGCTCTGCCTCAGAGGTGGGTTGCCCAACTCTACCAAGCTGCCTCCCAAGGCAGTGATGCGCAAATTATCGAGCTGATTCGGGGCTTGCCTGATCAACATCAGGACGTTGCCGCTGGCCTAACCCAGTTGACCGAGCTGTTCGAGTTTGAGCAGATTATGCAGCTAGCCCAGCCGTGGGCCATGACCCAGGACAGTTCTCCGCAAGTGGCCGAAACCAGCTGGGTATAAGGCCGTTGGCTCCCATCTTTACGTCTTGCCTAGGTGATGATGTCCAACCCGAGCCCTGCTAACCCCACCCCCACCCGAGCAGACTTGGCAGAAACTGCTCCTCAGCCTTTGGCCGATATTTTGATTGTGGATGATGTGCTGAACAATGTTCAGCTCCTCAGCACTCTGTTGGTGCAGGCGGGCTATGGGGTGCGTAAAGCCATCAATGGGCAAATGGCCCTAACGGCGGCCCGGTCGCTCCCCCCAGACTTGATTTTGCTGGACATCAATATGCCGGGGATGAACGGCTATCAGGTGTGCGAGCAGCTAAAACAACAGCCCATAACGGCTGCTGTGCCGATTATTTTCCTCAGCGCTTTAGATGATTCCCTGGATAAGGTGCGAGCCTTTGAGGCGGGTGGGGGGGATTATGTCACCAAGCCCTTTAGTCGGGATGAGGTGCTGGTGCGGATTCAGCATCAGCTCACGATTCGCGCCCTACAGCAGCAGCTACAGGCGAAAAACCAGGCGCTGGAATCAACCCTAACCCAGCTTAAAGACGCCCAAGTGCAGTTGGTGCAGAAAGAAAAAATGCTGGGACTGGGGCAGTTAATTGCAGGCATTGCCCATGAGGTTAACAATCCCATCAGCTTCATCTACGGTAATTTGACCCCAGCCCGGCGTTACTTTCAGGATGTGATTGACCTACTGAAGCTCTACCGGAAAAAGCAGACGGCTCCTGACCCTGACATTGAAGCTGCGATCGCAGCGATGGATCTCGACTTCATTTTGACCGACTGGGAAAAGCTGATGCAGTCCATGCAGCATGGGGCTGAGCGCATCAAGTCTATTTTGTTTGCCCTGCAAATTTTTTCCCACCTAGGCGAGTCAGACATCAAGGAAATCGACCTGAACAAAAACCTAGATAGTGTGGTGTCTCTGTTGAACCATCGGCTGTGCGCCCAGGAAGAGCGTCCAGCCATTGCCGTGGTGCGCCAGTACGGCGAAATTCCGCTGACGGTATGCCACGGCAAGATGATCAACCAAGCGCTCTTTAGCCTATTGACTAATGCGATTGAGGCGATTGAGGCATTAGGGTTAGCTGATTGGACAACTCAACCCCTCCGCATCACCCTCCGCACCGATGCCCCGGCCCCTGACCAGGTGCGAATCACCATTGCCGATACCGGGGTTGGCATGTCGCCGGAGGTGCAGCGCCGGATTTATGAGCCGTTCTTTACCACCAAGTCTGTGGGCGATGGGGCAGGTTTGGGGCTCTCCACCAGCTATCAGGTGATTGTGGATCAGCATAAGGGACAGCTGACTTGTCACTCCCAGCCGGGGATCGGGACTGAAATGATGATTACCTTGCCGGTTGTGGACAGCCTTCCGTAGAGTTGCGCTGTAGCGCTGTGCTGGGGAAATCTGGGCTGAGGGCGGTGCCAAGCCCATCGCTGGAACGAATGTATTAAAGTGCGATCGCAAGCTACCATAACGCCAAGACGCTAGCGCCAGGATTCCTGCGGTGATAG
>PXDR01000247.1 GCA_003566335.1 Cyanobacteria bacterium T3Sed10_344R1 | reverse complement strand
TAGGAGGGTGGTTGCGATCGCAACCTGTTTAATCTGCTTCCGCTCCGCCTGCCGCTGCCGCTCCGCCCAGGCTGCCGCCTGCTGTTGGGGGCTAATATCTGTCGGTCGAGGCTGACTAGGAAACCCAGCGTCATCTAGGGCTTGGGCCAACTCCGGCGGCTTCACCGAGCCATCGCACTGCACCGCCGCCACCCGCGTAACTAGATTGACCGTCGCCGTCTCAACCCCAGGGTGCCCAGTCAGCACCTTCTCCACCGCCCCAACACAGCCTGCACATTTCATTCCCTCAACATCTAGCACCACCGTTTGAGACGGGGCAGCAGTCGCAGGGGCAGCAGCAGTCACAGCTTGGGGAGGCGCTTGGGTCATAACGCAGAAAAACTCGCTGAAGTAATTGAGGAGTAATGATCTGATTCTATGGTTTGATCCTAAACTGCGATCGCAAAACCCCGCCATCCCACCATCCCGCCATCCCCCCATTCCCAACAGAATTTCCCCCACAGCCAGCCATACTCCCCCGATGCTGGATAATGGAAAGGTTTTGATAATAGAAGCAAGCGTCCCGAACCTCAGTCAGCCATGCGAACCCATTATTGCGGCCAAGTCCGCGCAGACTCTATCGGCAACACCGTCACCCTCTTCGGCTGGGTAGATCGTCGCCGCGATCATGGGGGCGTGATTTTTGTGGATTTGCGCGATCGCACCGGCATTGTGCAAATCGTCAGCGACCCAGAGCGCACCCCAGACTCCTATGGTTTGGCCGAGCAACTGCGGAATGAATATGTGGTGAAAATCACCGGGCGGGTGACCCAGCGGCCCCCGGAATCCCTCAACCCGAAGCTGCCCACCGGGGAAGTGGAAATCTACGCCGATCAGATTGAGCTGCTGAACGCGGTGCGGAAGCAGTTGCCCTTCCAGGTATCCACGGCGGAGCCGGAGTCTGTAAAAGAAGAACTGCGGCTGCGCTATCGCTACCTCGACCTACGGCGGGAGCGGATGGCCCGCAACCTGACCTTGCGCCATGACGTGATTAAGTCCATTCGCCGCTTTTTAGAAGACGACGGCGGCTTTATCGAGGTGGAAACCCCCATCCTCACCCGCTCCACCCCTGAAGGAGCCCGGGATTACCTGGTGCCCTCTCGGGTCAACCCCAGCGATTGGTACGCCCTGCCCCAGTCCCCCCAGTTGTTTAAGCAACTGCTGATGGTGTCGGGGTGCGATCGCTACTACCAGATTGCCCGCTGCTTCCGGGATGAAGACCTGCGGGCCGACCGCCAGCCGGAGTTCACCCAGCTCGACATGGAAATGAGCTTCATGGATCAAGAAGAGATCCTGGCCCTGAACGAAGCCCTAATGGCCCATGTGTTCAAAACCGTGAAGGGAATTGACCTGCCCCTGCCCTTCCCCCGGTTGACCTATGCCGAGGCGATGGATCGCTACGGCAGCGACAAGCCGGACACCCGCTACGGTCTAGAGCTGGTGGATGTGTCTGACCTGATGGCGGACTCGGGCTTCAAGGTGTTTTCCGGGGCGGTGAAGGCGGGGGGCTTGGTGAAAGTGCTGCCCATCCCCGGCGGCAATGAGGCCGTGTCTAACGTGCGGATTAAGCCCGGCGGCGACCTGTTCAAAGTTGCCGCTGACGCCGGAGCCAAGGGCTTGGCCTTCATTCGGGTGCGGGACAATGGCACCATCGACAGCATCGGCGCAATCAAGGACAACCTCAGCGACGACCAGCGCCAGACCTTGCTGGAGCGCACGGGGGCCAATCCTGGGGATTTGCTGTTATTTGGGGCAGGGCCAACCGCGACGGTAAATGCCACCCTAGATCGGCTGCGCCAGTCGTTGGCCAAGGAGCTGAACCTAATTCCAGCGGATCAGGTGAATCTGCTCTGGGTGACCGACTTCCCGATGTTTGAGTGGAATGCCGACGAAAAGCGCCTAGAAGCGCTTCACCACCCCTTCACCGCCCCCCACCCAGAAGACCGGGATGACCTGAAGACGGCGCGGGCCGTGGCCTACGACCTGGTGCTCAACGGCTACGAAATCGGGGGCGGCAGTCTGCGGATTTACCAGCCGGAGGTGCAGCAGCAGGTGTTTGACACCATTGGCCTCTCGACGGAAGAAGCCCAGGAGAAGTTTGGCTTTTTGCTCGAAGCCTTTGAATACGGCACCCCACCCCACGGCGGCATCGCCTACGGCCTGGATCGGCTGGTGATGCTGCTGGCCGGGGAAGAGTCGATCCGGGATGCGATCGCATTTCCCAAGACCCAGCAGGCCCGCTGTTTGCTCACCCAGGCTCCGGCGGGGGTGGACACCAAGCAGCTCAAGGAACTCCAGGTGGCTTCGACCTACAAACCCAAGCCCAGCGCCGGGGAGTGACCAGACCCCAGACCTCCGAGGTTTTTCCAAACCTCGGAGGTCTTTCTTTATCGCTCTTATAATTTGGTCAGCAGGGGTGCTGACCCTATCCAGGGGATGAAAGCGCTGGTCTGCTAGCTCGTTAGAAATACCCGGACTGCCATGATTGTCACGTCTCGGCTCAGCTTGCCCCCGTTGGAAAATGGCGATCGCCTGACGCGATCGCAGTTTGAGCGTCGCTATGAATCCGCCAGCGATATCCATAAAGCCGAACTGATTGAAGGAGTGGTGTACGTGGCATCTCCTGTCCGCGCGAATCGCCATGGCCGTCCCCATGCCGCCATCATGGCTTGGTTAGGCGTTTACTGGCTGGCGACGCCGGGGGTAGACTTACACGACAATACGACGGTTCGCCTGGATGAGGACAATGAACCCCAGCCCGATGCGCTGTTACGCATTGAGCCGGAGGTGGGGGGCAAGTCTGTGATTAGCGCTGATGATTATATTGAAGGCGCGCCGGAGCTGGTGGTGGAAATTGCGGCTAGCAGTGCGTCCTATGACCTGGGGGACAAGCTGAATGCCTATCGCCGCAATGGGGTGCAGGAGTATTTGGTCTGGCAGCAGTATGAGAATGAGGTGGTTTGGCTGAGCTGGCAGGAGGGGCGCTATGTGCCACTGGAGGCTGATGAGGCGGGGGTGCTGCGATCGCAGGTGTTTCCGGGGTTGTGGCTAGGGGTGGATGCCTTGCGCCAGGGCGATCGCGGGGCACTGCTGGAGACTTTGCAAACCGGCTTACGCAGTGCGGAGCATCAGGCGTTGGTTAAACGCTTGGGTTGAGTTGGGCACTGTAGCGGGTCTGCATAAACAGCCGTTGGAATCAGCAAGTAGCCATAAAGCTGATAGAGCAGGGCCAAGGAATCGATATCTCTGGGGGGCTGTTGTTCAACCCAGTCCATGAAAGAAACTCAGTTTCTGATTAGGCTAGCTGAAATGCCTGGATCAGGCTGTGGTTCAGTTGCTGATGCTGGCTTTCCCCTAAGCTCCCTAACTTTCTAACCACTAACTTGCGATCCAGGGTGACGACACGAGTTACCCGAGCCTTGGAGGTGATCCGCAGGCCAGTTTGAGGAAACTCAGGGTCGGTACTAGCCAGGAGAAGTTCTCCACTGATTACCCGATTTGTGTTTTGCGAGGTGATGGCACAAACAACAACATCCACACCAGTAGAGTTGACCCAGAGCACAATTGCTGGACGGAGTTTGGTTTTGCTGAGATCGGTAAACGGGAAGTTCACCAGCACGATGCTGCCCTTTGTCACCATGAGATTGGTTCTCCATCGCTGGCGGCATAGAGGTCAGGTTCTTCATGCCAAAAGTCAAAGCTTCCCCCTTGGTCGGCGAGGTGCATGATTTCAGTGGTGGAAGGATAGGGGATTTCGCCAAGCAGTTTGTCAAATAGCAGGGCTTGTTCGTGACTGGATAGGGATTGAATCACTCGAAGCAGCGATTCAACCAGTTCCAGGTTAGGGGAAGTTGCGGCAGATTCCATCTTCGGGTCAGGTGGCAAGGTGGGCTCTTGGGGGGCTGGTAGGGGGAACACTGGGGACTAGATTTGATCCAGGGGCATGGCGGCGGCGTGGTTTTCCCCAGTGTACTGAGTAGGGCAAGGCTATGGGAGCGGCGAGAGACCCGTGGTTTCTTCAAGGAACTACGGGTCTGGGAGTTTGCGGAGGAGGTGAGGGGGGAACTGTAGGAGAGGTTGATGCAAGGGCGGGATTGAACCTATGGATGAGCAGCGGATGCAGGCGTATCTGGAGTTGATTCAGGCGTTGCTGAACTCTCCGGGGGGGCAGGAGGGGGCGGTGTTGCAGCAGCACAGTGACCTAGTAGACCTCTTCAGAAATAGGAAAAATCGGCAG
>PXDR01000279.1 GCA_003566335.1 Cyanobacteria bacterium T3Sed10_344R1 | reverse complement strand
GCACGGTGCGCTGGGTCGAACTCCCGGCGGAGGGCCACAGCTACCGGTCGCGGGAGGCGGTCGGCCATGCCCTATGGGAAATGACCCGTTGGCTAGACACGTACGTCCAACCGTAAGCTTGGGGGCTAAGGCTCCATCCGTCTTGGATCTATAGGATCACAAAGACCCTTCGACAAGCTCAGAGCGACAAAAATAGCAGCCGTTCGGGCTGAGCTTGTCGAAGCCCTAATTCTTGGTTTTGGCAATGCACTAAGTTAGTTGCGCACCTGCACTGGCATGACCAGGTAGGTCAGCTTTAGCCCCCCAAGGGGCGTAATCACAGCGGGGCTGGTGGCTCCGTTGCACTGGAGCTGAACTTCGCCAGAGGGTAACGTCTTGAGCCCTTCTAGCAGGTAGGAGACGTTGAAGGCAATTTCCAAATCTTCGCCGGTGATTTGGGCGGGCACTTGCTCCCGGCCACTGCCCACTTCTTGGGCCTCGACTGACAGGGCTAGAACCTGATTGGCGCTGTCGAGGGTGAATTTGACGATGTTGTTTTTTTGCTGGGCCAGGACGGCAATCCGCTCTAGGGAGGAAATAAACTGCTTGCGATCCAGGGTGACTTGCCGGGCAAACTGCCGGGGAATCAACTGGCGATAGTTGGGATATTGGCCGTCTAGCAGGCGGGTGGTGATCTTTTGCAGGCCGAGGTCAAAGACCACCTGGGTTTGGTCAAACTGTAGCGCCACGGGCTCGGCGGTTTGGCTTTGCAGCAAAATTCGCTCTAGCTCTCGTAGGGCTTTAGCTGGAATGGTCACTTCCAGGGGAGGGGCGTCGGTGTCGGCGCGGCCCTGTTCATCTTGGGTTTGGACGACGGCCAGCCGGTGGCCATCTGTAGCGGCAAATTCCAGGATTTTGGGCTCGGCCAGCAGATGAACGCCGGTCAGGACTTGCTTGGTTTCGTCGCCGCTGGTGGCGAACAGGGAGCCTTTGAGTCCTTCTAACAGCACGTCAACGGCGAGCTTGGCGGTCTGTCCAGCAGCTTCGACTTCGGGCAGGTTGGGGTATTCAGCCGCGCTGATGCCCCGCACGGTGTACTTGCCAGAGGAGTAGCTGAGGATGACTTCGTCTTCGTCAACTTCGTCGAGGGTGAGGGTTTCGGCGGGTAGCCGCGAGACGATGTCCCCCAGAAATTTGGCGGGTAAGGTGAGCCGCCCCCCGGTCTCAACCTCGGCAGAAAAACAGGTCTGAATCCCCAGGCTTTCATCAAATCCCACGAGGGATACCAGTTGGGTATCCAGATCAGCGGTGACGAGGATGTTAGCCAAGATTGGCTTGTTGGGGCGGGAAGACACCGCTCGGCTCACCAAGGACAGGTGGGTGTTGAGTTCGCTTTGGGGGCAGGCAAATTTCATGGTGGGCGGGGTTGTAAAGGGGACTAAATTCGTACCGCCTACAGGAACTGGGCTGAGTCAGTATCTCGCTAAGCCTTGGGAAGTGAGTGGGGTTAGGGGGATGACTGAGACAGGCTTGAGGCTGAGTTTGGACTGGACTTGGTGCTGAGCTAGGAACTGATAGAGGCTAATCCTAGCACCCTGACCATCGGGATTCAATCAGCAAGATTCAAGCGTTTTTCCTGGCCTGTTTTCTGGCTGTTCTTCTATGGATCGGATCTCTTTTTAAAGAAAAGATAGTAGTAGTAGGGGCTGTGGAAACTGTGGAAAAGTCTGGGGATCTCTAAATTGACGGGGCTTTCGCTGCGATCGCAGCTGTGGAAAACTTGTGGAAAACTTTGCGACTATTCCACAGGTTGCAAAAAGGCCAAACTTTTTTCCCCAGCGACCGCTGAGTTCTCCCCACCTTGTCCACAAGTTTTCCACAAGAAAACCGGGGTTTTCCACAGGCTGATGACCGGGTTTTTTCCTGGTTTTTTAGCCAAATAGCTTAAATCGAGGCTGCGATCGCAGCCTCGATTCAGAAAATAGGGGGGCTAAAAGCGGTGAGATCGGCGGGGACTAGCTGCGACCCGAGAGATTGATCCGATCGCTAATTTGCCGTACGGTTTGGGCCAGATTTAACTCTCGCTTCAGTTTTTGGGCGACCTTGTCACAGCTGTACATGACTGTGGTATGGTCTTTCCCACCAAATTCTTCGCCGATTTTGGGCAGGCTGAGATCGGTGTGCTGGCGCATCAAGTACATGCCTACTTGGCGGGCCTGACTAATCTCGCGGCGGCGAGAGTTGCCTTTGAGATCGTCGATGCTCACACCGAAGGTGTCGGCCACGGCAGCGATCACGGCGGTGGGGGATGCCTCAATCTTTTCGCTGGGGGGGTTGAGGACTGGGGTTAAGTTTTCCACAGTCATGGGCAAGCCGGAGATTGAGGTGTATGCGATCGCACGAATCAGCGCCCCCTCTAGTTCCCGGATATTGGCGGTATAGGTGGATGCAATGTACTCCACCACGCTGCGGGATAGGCTGACACTTTCGTACTCCGCCTTCTTTTGCAGAATCGCCATCCGAGTTTCTAAATCTGGGGGCTGAATGTCCGCAATCAACCCCATGGAAAACCGCGAACAGAGTCGCTCCTGCAGTCGGGGAATGTAGTTGGGCGGTCGATCGGACGCCAGGACAATCTGCTTCCCGGCCTCATGCAGGGTGTTGAAGGTATGGAAGAACTCTTCCTGGGTGTACTCCTTGCCTTCGATGAACTGGATGTCGTCCACCAGCAGAATGTCAACTGCCCGGTAATGCTCCCGAAACCGCTGCATACTGTCTTTGCGAATGGCGGTGATCAGGTCATTGGTGAACTGCTCGGTGGAGACATAGGACACCCGAGCATTGTCGTCAATTTCTAGCCGATAGTGACCAATGGCCTGCATCAAGTGGGTTTTGCCCAGGCCGACGCCGCCACAGAGAAACAGCGGGTTAAACTCCCGTCCGGGGGACTCAGCCACGGCCAGAGAGGCGGCATGGGCCATGCGGTTGTTGGCCCCCACCACAAACCGAGAGAAAATCGCCTTGGGGTTGAGATCCATCGGGCGAGATCGGGAACCGCCATTGGGGCTGCTGCCCCCGGCATTGCTGCCGCCAGGGCTGCCGGTCTCTGGACGGGGCGCGGTCTGGGGGGCTGGCCAGACTAAGTTGAGGGTGCTGCTGTCAACCGGACTGTCGCTGTTGACGGTGACCTGAACTTCGACGGGCCGCCCCAAGACGCCCATGACCACTTCGGTGATGGTGCCCAGGTAATGTTTTTGCACCCAGTTGCGGGCAAAGGGATTGGGGGTCGAGATTACTAGCAGGTTTTCGCTCAGGGTTTGAGCCCGGGCTGGCTTAATCCAGGTTTCAAACGTGGGACGGCTGAGCTGGCCCTGTAGCTGCTCTAAAACTTGGCTCCATACCCCGTCCATACCGTTGTCCACAATCTACCTCTGTGCGCTATTGCCGCAATTACTGTTGCCGCCGGAAGCGGACTACTGCTGTTGGGGTGGGGCCGGGGCGCTGCCTGCTTAAGGAGTTCTGAGCTTGCTGCGATCGCCTTGGACTTTCTAGGTTACAAGATGGACGGGGAACGGGGGGGCAGAACCGCACGGAATCTTGACCACATTTTCGGGGAAACTGATCGGTTGCTCAAGGCGACTCAAGACCCGGCAGTTGCCCATCGCAAAACGCCTGGGGCAACGTTGCAGGTGCCCCAGGCGAATCCACAGCATTACTCCGTTAACCCTGGCTGAACAGGGGCTAAAGCGCAGCCCTAATCCTGGGGCACCCAGACCGAGAGAGAGCCAGCGGGACAGGGAAATTCTGCCCAGCCTTCTTCGTTGGTGGTCACCGGATCGCCGATGTGTTCCGTGCAGTCCACGTAGGTTTGGTTGGCTTGGCCGGTCTGCATCGACTTATGCCCCGCCTCACTATTGGACATCACCACCGCTAGACCGCCGGGATGGGCCTCGTCGCCCAGGCGAGTCCAGCCAATGCAGTTGGCATGGTCAAAGTAGTGGTACTGGTCGCCATAGGCATAGGTTTGTCGCACCCACAGGAACTTGTCGATTAGCCACTGGTGGCTCTCTAGCCAGATTTCGTACTCGTTGCCGTCCTTGCCGGTGTCTTTGTAGTGCGCCCCGTAGTAGTCGGCGTAAAAAATACAGGGATAGCCGTCCTGGCGCAGCAAAATTAACCCATAGGCCAGGGGCTTAAACCAGCCCTCAACCACAGACTCTAACGACTGGAGCGGCTGGGAGTCGTGGTTGTCCACCAGGGTGACGGCTAGGGCGGGCTGCTCGGCGACTAAGGTGTTG
>PXDR01000322.1 GCA_003566335.1 Cyanobacteria bacterium T3Sed10_344R1 | reverse complement strand
CTACCTCAACCGGTGTCTCTGGTGGTAGAACCGAGTTCCACTGCGCCCCCTTATCAGTTGCGGACTCGGGTGCCGCGACTCTACACCTTGATGACTGGGGAACTGCCCCCCAAGATTGCGAGCTTGACCGATCTCCAGCTCGTTCCCGCGAGTTCCCAGGAGGGCGTGTCATGAAGTGGGTTTACCTGGTGGCCGGGTTGGCTTTTTACCTAAAAATGTTGATTCTGCCAGATCCAGTTGCCGTAACCGAATTTTCGGTGCTGGACTTAGTCGTTCAAGATAGCGGTGTCCCGAATGCGGTGTCCGGCATTTTGTTTCACAACCGCCTCTACGACACCATCTTTGAGGTGGTGGTGTTTACCATCGCCATTATGGGAGTGCGGTTCTTGCTAGCGGATGAACAGCCGTCTCCGGTGGTTTACCAGTTCACAGATGCGCCCTCTATTGTGTTAGCCCGCTTAGGGGCTACCATTGCCGCCCTGGTCAGTATTGAGCTGGCGATTCGGGGGCATCTCAGTCCTGGGGGCGGATTTGCGGCTGGGGTCGCGGGAGGAACCGCCATTGGCCTGGTGGCAATCACCTCGTCGTCTCACCTGATGGAATCGGTTTATCAACGGTGGCACGCCGCCACGGGGGAGAAGGTTGCCGTCTTAATCTTTATCGGCCTATCAATCCTCACGTTAGCGATCGGATCGCAACCTACCAGTCAATGGGCTAGTCAATTGGCCCCATTATTGGGCAGCGGCTGGATTCCGTTGCTCAATATCCTGGTTGCCATTAAAGTCGCCCTTGGCTCCTGGGCCGCCATTCTCATTTTCATCCGCTACCGTGGCCTCTTGTAAGCTTCCGATCTCAGCTTGAATTCTGGCTTAAGTTGATGTCAAGATGCATTTAAACTTGCGATCAAAACTTAGACTCATGTTTGACGCTGTAAATATTGCTGTAAACCGTTGATCTATACAAACTTATCAATACGTTTAGCTAGTCTAGCCAAGTTATAGCTAAGTTGAGACAAACTTTTGACTCCCGTAATTTATGACAAAACCACAAACCTACCTTTACAATATTAAATAATATTAAGTCGGTATAAAACGAGGTCTCACCCTCTTTAAAGTTTCGATTTCAAAAGTAGAAAGTGTTTCATATATTACATAGCTCACTGTCTTTGCACCGGTAATCTATTGCTCATGGTGATGGCAGCATGGTTGATGCACAGTCGGCCCTAATCAGGCCGCTGTAGCTAGATTGCGGGCCTTAAGCCCCCTAAGCCGCAGTTTGGCGTGATTCTTCCTCTACTCTCCTGGTGAATATTTGCCAGAGTTCTGTCATCAAAGGGTTGCCGCTCAGGTGTGTTAACCGTGCTGACCCAGCGAGTTGAATCGAGAATGCTGAAGAATTCCCCACCATCGGGCTGGTGAATTCTTAAAGCAGCGAGACCTTAATGTTCAGCTAACTGTCAAACCTTCTATGCGTCTACCTCAAGTGGTTAAAGAATCTAAGGGTGAAATCTTTTCGTTTCACCACAACGGCAAAATCTGTCAGGGCTTGGTTCTCGACCGTCAGATCTACCGACAGTTGATGACCGTCACCTCACGGCGACATTTAGAAGTGATCTATGCCTGCTGTTGCCAACTATCCCGACAGGGCGTTGATATTGTCGTCACCGTTAACTCTGGGGGCACCTATCAGGTGTGGGTCGATTTGCGCCATGGCGAAGATTTCAGCCCGATTTTGCCTGCTGACGAAGTTGAGCCCATCGAAGCGCCCGAAATCGTCATATCGCCCGCTCGCCAGCCGCTACCGTTGCCGCTGCCAACAGACCGCAAACAGTTAGAGCGTTTTTCAAGCTCTCGGACAACATTGGCGTCGCCCCCCTCTGTACCTACCCCAACTTGATTTAAGCCCAATCTCAACCTCAACCAAAAACCTCAACCAAAACTGAAAAAGATGTCCCTGTCGTCTCCCGCCAGCGCGGGAGCGACAGATTGCTCGGATTGCAACTACCATCGAGGGGAAACAACGTGTCAGAATCTTGTTCGTAACGTCAGCGCACCCGTTTGGTAATGACTGCATCCTCCCCCGCCCTCGCCAGCCAGTACGACCCCAACGCCACCGAAGCTAAGTGGCAGCAGTATTGGGAAGACCACGAGGTCTTTAAAGCTGACCCTAATGCCGAGGGGGATCCTTACTGCGTGGTGATTCCGCCCCCCAACGTCACGGGCAGCCTGCACATGGGCCACGCCTTTGAGAACACCCTGATTGACGTGCTGGTGCGCTATCAGCGAATGCAGGGCCGCAATACCCTCTGGCTACCGGGCACCGACCATGCCAGCATTGCCGTGCAGACGATTCTGGAAAAAGAACTGCGCGCCGAGGGCAAAACCCGCGACGAGGTGGGTCGAGAAAAATTCCTAGAGCGAGCTTGGGAATGGAAAGCTGAATCTGGCGGCACCATTGTCGGACAACTGCGCAAGCTGGGCGTGTCCGTAGACTGGAGCCGGGAACGCTTCACCCTGGATGACGGGCTTTCCAGCGCAGTCCTCACTGCCTTTAATCAGCTCTATGACGAAGGGCTGATCTATCGCGGCAACTATTTGGTCAACTGGTGCCCTGCCAGCCAGTCTGCTGTGTCTGACTTAGAAGTAGACAACAAAGAAGTAGACGGCCACCTTTGGGACTTCAGCTATCCCCTCAGCGACGGTTCCGGCAGCCTGGAAGTCGCCACCACCCGGCCTGAAACCATGCTGGGGGATACTGCTGTGGCTGTGAACCCTAAGGATGAGCGCTACCAGCACCTAGTGGGCAAAACCCTCACCTTGCCGATTTTGGGTCGGGAGATTCCAATTATTGCCGATGACTATGTGGACGCCAGCTTTGGCACCGGCTGCGTCAAGGTCACCCCGGCCCACGACCCCAATGACTTTGCTATGGGGCAGCGCCACGACCTGCCGATGATTACCGTCATGAATAAGGACGGCACCCTGAACGATCAAGCGGGGCCGTTTGCCGGACTCGATCGGTTTGAGGCTCGCAAAGCCGTGGTCAAGCGCCTGGAGGCCGACGGCCACCTGGTGAAGACCGAAGACTATCGCCACACCGTCCCCTACAGCGAGCGGGGCAAAGTGCCGGTGGAGCCGCTGCTATCGACCCAGTGGTTCGTGAAAATCCGGCCCCTAGCCGACAACGCTCTGGACGCCCTGGACAATCACAACTCCCCCAACTTTGTGCCCGACCGCTGGACGAAGGTGTACCGGGACTGGCTGGTTAACCTGCGGGACTGGTGCATCTCGCGCCAGCTCTGGTGGGGCCACCAAATCCCGGCTTGGTATGTGGTCAGCGAAACCTGCGGTCGGATCACCGATGAGACGCCCTACTTTGTGGCGATGGATGAGGACTCAGCCCGAGTCAAGGCGGCAGAGGACTATGGGGCTGATGTGGAGCTGGTGCAAGATCCTGATGTGCTAGATACCTGGTTCTCGTCTGGGCTCTGGCCGTTTTCTACTATGGGCTGGCCGGATGAATCGGCGGCGGATCTTCAGACCTATTACCCCACTAGTACTCTGGTGACGGGCTTTGACATCATCTTTTTCTGGGTAGCCCGGATGACGATGATGGCGGGGCATTTCACTGGCACTATGCCCTTTGAAACGGTGTACATCCACGGTCTGGTGCGGGATGAAAACAATAAGAAGATGTCGAAGTCGGCCAACAACGGCATTGATCCGCTGCTGTTGATCAACAAATATGGCACCGACGCTCTGCGCTATACCCTGGTGCGGGAAGTGACCGGGGCAGGTCAAGATATTCGGCTGGAATATGACCGCAACAAGGACGAGTCTGCCACGGTGGAAGCGGCGGGCAAGTTTGCCAACAAGCTGTGGAATGCGGCCCGGTTTGTGATGCTGAACCTGGACGGCCAGACCCCGGCCCAGCTTGGCGCTCCGGCCCTGGAGAATTTGGAGCTGGCGGATCGCTGGATTTTGTCCCGGTTTTATCGGGTGGCTCAAACCGTTAGTCGCTACCTGGACAACTACGGCATGGGCGAAGCGGCGAAGGAGCTGTATGAGTTCATCTGGGGCGATTTCTGCGACTGGTATATTGAGCTGGTTAAGTCTCGGTTGCAGGGAGAGGGCACCAGTCCGGCGAAACAGGCGGCTCAGCAAACTTTGGCGTTTGTGTTGGAGGGGACGCTAAAGCTACTCCATCCGCTGATGCCCCACGTAACGGAAGAGATTTGGCATACCCTGACCCAAACTGGGGAAGAGACTTGTCTGGCGATTCAGCGCTATCCG
>PXDR01000418.1 GCA_003566335.1 Cyanobacteria bacterium T3Sed10_344R1 | reverse complement strand
TACATATGTGACTGAAAGGGGTGGCGGCCAAGGTGCGGTCAGGGAAGTTTGTGACCTAATTCTCCTTCATCATCTTCCCTAAGGTCAACCGACTGAAAAGTTTTGACATTTGCTGAGTCTCAGACCTTGTCTGACTCTAGCAGAGTTATTTACCTAAACACTAAGCAGTTGATTAACTCCATGAAGAAGCAGACTTGGTCAAGGGTGTTGAAGTATAAACTAAAAGACTTATTTAAGTTAAATTCGGTGGAGGAGAAGAAAGGATTTTTAGAGGCTAGTATCCAAGCTCAGATTGCTGCTCTAAAATCGTCAAGCCAAGAAAATGGAGTAGTTTCTCAAAAGTCTATAGATGAGTTAGATGTTATCCAGAATAACAGTTTGGTCTCTCCACTTCCCATCCATAATGCAGATGTTAGAAATGCTATAAAGTTCGTTGATAGTTTGAGCGACGAAGAACTAGCTGAGTTAAATCAACTTCTTAATTGGAAGTGCTTTGTGGTTGACGGTAATGGCAGGCAATTTGGTGGCGCTGCCTCGGCAACAAAACGCCAGGTTCCTCAAATCATACCCGATCGCAGAATTATGATGATGAATGAGGTATTTGATCTGTCGGACAAACATGTTCTAGAGATTGGCTGCTTTGAAGGAGTTCATACTATCGGTTTATCCATGTATGCCAAAGCCGTTACAGCTTTCGATAGCAGAATTGAAAATGTTGTGAAAACTATTGTGCGCTGTTCTCTGTTTGGCTACTCTCCCACAGTCTTCCAGTATGATACTGAAAAACCGGTCTCTAATCCAGACTGGCTAACCGCTGATGTAATGCACCATGTGGGTGTTCTATATCACCTGAAGGATCCGGTGCAACATTTGCTCAGTTTAGGTACCTATATTGGGCAGGGCATTATGCTAGATACTCACTATGCTCTCGACCAGGAGGCTACCGAGGAATACATTGTCGATGGTCAAACCTATGCCTATAAGCACTATACAGAAGGGGGATATCGTGATCCCTTTTCTGGTATGTATGACTTCGCCCGATGGTTACGCCTAGATGATATTGCAGAGGTCTTGACAGTGGCTGGTTTCCCTAAGATTGATATTGTCGAAAAGCGCAACGAGCGGAATGGGCCGAGGGTACTCTTGATGGCCAAGCGTTCGTAAATTGAAAGCCGACGCATTGTTATAGGTTCTGCTTAAATCACGTTTTAGGTACCTGGCGATCGCGAGGAGAAACCCAAGCCATGAATGAACTAATCAAGGTCTATGTTGGTACTCAGGTCGAGCAAATGCTCGCCGTTAAAGTGCTAGAATACTCCATTCGAAAATATACCCAGCAGCCTGTGTCGGTTATGCCTCTGTTTGCAGCGATAGACGCCGCTGGCATTGAGATTCCCATGCCGACGGATCCGCATCTGCGACCTCGGACGCCTTTTAGTTTTCAGCGCTTTGCAATTCCCCAACTAAATGGTTACGAGGGGCGGGCCATATACCTCGACTCTGATATGCAAGTTTTTCGGGATATTCAAGAGTTGTGGACCTGGGAATTTGATGGGGCTGATGTGTTATCAGTTTATGAACCCCCAGACTCTGGCCGGCTGCCGCAGTTTAGCGTTATGGTCTTGAACTGCCAGCAACTCCGCTGGCATGTTGCTGAATTAATTCATCAGCTTGAGGCTGGTCGTTGGACCTATCAGCAATTCATTCTAGAAATGGCTCCCGCTGGTACAGTAGCTGCAGTGTTGCCCACAGAGTGGAATAATCTAGAGCGATTTTCACCAGGAAAAACAGCACTAGTTCATTACACCGACATGAATAAACAACCCTGGCTGAACGTACGTAATCCTCTAGCTAGCCTATGGTGCCAAGATCTACTAGCAGCGGTGGAAGAGGGCTATATCAGCAGGACTGATGTAGTAAATGAGGTGCAAAAAGGATATGTTCGACCATCTTTACTCTATCAAATTGACAAAAAAATAGTGGATCCTGCACAATTACCATCCAATGTTCTGAAAGCTGATTTCAAAAACTTTGTACCGCCGCATAAGTTGGCTAAACTGGGTGTTCCAGAGATAAATTCATGTAATAAGAAACTCCCTTTAAAGAAGATTTTGCACCGAGTTTACGCTAAAGGTCGTGCCCTCGTGCATCGCTAAGTACTACAGCAGAAAGGCATTTCCATGGGTACTGGCGGCATTTCTAGTCCAAAAATATTGGCTTATGTTACAGCTTACCAAGACGAGAAAGCTGTACAGACTTGTCTGCAAGCTGTAGTTCGGCAAAGTCTTATTATTTCCCATGGATTGGTCGTGGATAATTCGCCATCGCCCTTGACGTTGCCTCCCTGGGTTAGCAACTGGACGACGATACATAGACCGGATAACATTGGCGTGGCCGGAGGTATGACCCTTGCTCTGCAGATGGCTATAGAGCAGCATTTTGACTTTTTGTGGCTGTTTGATCAAGATAGTCACCCAGCTGTTGATTGTTTAGAGCAATTGCTAAAGATGTATCAAGCCCAACAGCAGCCCAATCATCCTGTAGGGATTGTTGCGCCTCGGGTAATCGATCAAACGATGGACCGTGACATTGGAGCAGCTGTCTTTGATCGATATCGATTTAAGGAATACTTGCCAGACTGGCGCAAAATGACTTGGGTTGAGTGTGATGCGCCTATTGTGTCTGGCATGTTAATTTCTCTCGCTGCAGCAAAAAAAATAGCTGGTCCTCGCCTAGAGCTATTCCTAGATGGGGTCGACTTAGAGTATGGCCTGCAACTTCGACGGGCTGGTTTTCATAATCTAATTGTAGGCCAAGCCATTCTGTATCATCATCTCGGCACCCCTCTGCAGGTTCGCCATCGAAATCGCAGCTACTTCATTCATAATTATTCTCCCTTGCGAAGCTATTACTATTATAGAAATCAAACTTATATAGAAACTCATTACGCTGCCTCCCGATATTATGTCTGGGCTTTTTTGCATCGCTGGAAAGTCGCGGCCAAGGATATGATTCTGACAATCTTCTATCGAGAGCAAAAGTTGTTGAGAATTTACGCTGTTTTTCTAGGGACTTGCCATGGTATCAGGGGCTGCCTCGGCAAATCGGAGAAGTTTTCTACATGACTGCGTAAAGAATGCTTTACTTTTTGTGATCTGGCACTGGTGGAAATGCAACTGGATGACTAAGATAATGTAGTTAGCCTGTTGATTTTACTATGATTAAAAGCTGAGTTGATGTCATGAAAGTTCAGTCAACCTCGTTGCCTGATGTTTATCTGTTGGAGCCAAAGGTCTTTCAGGATCAGCGTGGCTTTTTTTTTGAGAGTTTTAATCACAAAAACTTTTGTGCCGACCTAAATCTTGACACGGCCTTTGTGCAAGATAACCATTCCCGTTCCACCGGGCCGGTGCTGCGGGGCTTGCACTACCAAATCCAGCAGCCCCAGGGCAAGCTGGTGCGGGTGGTGTTGGGGAAAATCTTTGACGTGGCGGTTGATATTCGGCGCCAGTCCCCCACCTTTGGTCAGTGGGTGGGCTACACCCTCAGTGCCGATAACTTTCGCCAGCTGTGGGTGCCCCCTGGGTTTGCCCATGGGTTTCTGGTGCTGTCCGAGGCGGCTGAAGTGCTGTACAAGACCACCGACTACTATGCCCCAGAGCATGAGCGCTCTATTCTCTGGAATGATCCTGATTTGGCCATTGACTGGCCTTTGGGGGGTAAAACCCCGATCTTGTCAGGGAAGGATCAGGCGGCTAGCCCGTTCAAAGCAGCGGAGGTGTACGACACATGAAGGTTCTTTTAGTGGGGGCCGGGGGCCAAGTCGGCCAGGAGCTAGAGGTCCTGTTGGCGGCGGATTCGGGGGTAACCCTGCTGGCCTGCGATCGCACTGCCCTCGACCTAACCCAACCCCAGGCCATTGCGGAACGGGTCCAGGGGTTTGCCCCCGAGGTGATCATTAACGCCGCCGCCTACACCGCCGTCGATCGGGCCGAATCGGAGCCTGACCTGGCGGAGGCCGTCAATGCCCTGGCTCCCGGCTATCTGGCCCAGGCGGCTACCCAGGTCCAGGCCCAGCTGATCCATATTTCTACCGACTATGTATTTGACGGGCGGCAGTCTACCCCCTACCGGGAAGATAGCCCCTGCCACCCCCTGGGGGTCTATGGCCGCACCAAGCGAGCCGGGGAAAAAGCGGTGGTGGCTGACTGCGATCGCAGTGTGATTCTCCGCACCGCCTGGGTCTATGGGGCCAAGGGCAAGGGCAACTTTGCCAAAACCATGCTGCGCCTTA
>PXDR01000355.1 GCA_003566335.1 Cyanobacteria bacterium T3Sed10_344R1 | reverse complement strand
GGGTGCAGAACAGCGCATGACCTTTGAACAGGCATTGACCAAGGTGGAGTCCCCTGAGGCTTAGCTGAAGCTGTGATGCTGCTGTGACACTGCTGTGACACCATTAGAGCCAAACTTAAGGCTAAATCGAGACTCGACGGTGGCTAAGCTGCCGTCGAGTTTTGTTGTGACCAGTTCTGTCGTCAAAGATCTGCGGCAATCGCTTTTAGCTTGGTACGATCGCCACGGGCGGGACTTGCCCTGGCGACGCAGCCGCGATCCCTACGCCATCTGGGTGTCGGAGATTATGCTGCAGCAAACCCAAGTGAAGACGGTGCTGCCCTACTATCAGCGCTGGCTGGCCCAGTTCCCCACTGTGGAAGCCCTGGCGATCGCAGATCAACAAACCGTACTCAAAGCCTGGGAAGGGTTAGGCTACTATGCCCGTGCCCGCAATCTGCATCGAGCCGCCCAGCAGGTAGTCGAGCTGCATCAGGGGCAATTTCCAGAAACGATTGAGGGTGCGATCGCACTTTCAGGCATTGGCCGTACCACCGCTGGGGGCATTCTAAGCGCCGCCTTTAACCAAGCCGTCCCCATCCTCGACGGCAACGTCAAGCGAGTGCTGTCCCGCCTAGTTGCCCTAGATCGCCCGCCCAGTAAAGCCCTACCCCAACTCTGGCAGTTGTCAACCCAGGTACTCGACCCTGACCGGCCCCGAGACTTCAACCAAGGGTTGATGGATCTAGGGGCTACCTGCTGCACCCGTCGCCAGCCCAACTGCCCTGCCTGCCCCTGGCAGACCCACTGCCGGGCCTATGACCTCAACCTGCAATCGGAGCTTCCCATGTCAGATCAACGCAATCCCCTGCCCCACAAACAGATTGGCGTTGCCGTCATCCAGGGGGACAACGGCGATATTTTGATTGACCGCCGTCGCAAAGAAGGGCTGCTGGGCGGCCTCTGGGAATTTCCGGGGGGCAAAATTGAGCCGGGGGAAACCGTAGAAGCCTGCATCCGGCGGGAAATCCAGGAAGAGCTGGGGATCGACATCGAAGTCGGGGAAAAGGTGATGAGCTTAGATCACGCCTACACCCATTTCAAAGTCCCCCTGCATGTGCATCTCTGCCGCCACCTGAGCGGTGACCCCCAGCCGATTGAATGCGACGAGGTACGCTGGGTCGCCCTAGGGGATCTCGATCAGTACCCCTTCCCCAAAGCCAACAGCCAAATCATCGCCGCCCTCCGCACCTTGCCCTAGGTATCACCGACCCCAACCTCCAGTGATCCGGCATAATTTAAATAACCGCTAAACAACAGCGCCTAACGCCTAAGTCCGTGGACACAGACAATCCACCGCGTAGGGGGCTGTTAAGCGCAGCCGTAACCCACCGCCCCGTAAGGCCGCAGCAAAGACTCCCAGTGCTTGACCCAGTTTGAACCGCAAGTTGAAATTGATGCAAAACGTTTCTGCCACCCCAACAACTAACTCTGCAACCCTGTCCCGCCCCTGGCGCAGCCAACTGGCTGACTGGATTCTGGTGGCGATGGTGTCGGGGCCACTGGCCGCACCGTTTCTAGCTGGGTCTGGACTGCCGCTGCTGCCGATGATTGCCGACATCATCTACTTCATGGGAAATCACGTTTGTCCCCAGCCAGAGATGGGGCTAGCGCTGTGGCCGCCGCACCTGATGGCCGTCTGTATGCGCTGTTATGGCACCCTGGGCGGTCTGGTGGCGATGCGCTGGCTGTTTAGTCAAAACCAGGGACGGGCGGCCTATTGGCTACCGCAGTACGGCATGACTGGATTGGTGCTGTGTCTGGCTTTGTGTTTGGTGTATCCCGCCGAAATGGTGGCCCAGCATTTGGGCTGGTGGGACTACAACAACTGGATTGTCACGCCGTTTGGCCTGGTGTCTGGGTTGGGATTGGGCGCTTACATCATGCCGCTACTCCACCGCCAAAAGCCTGTTGCCTAGTCGCAGCAACATCGGGCAATCGCGTCATGGCAATCATTGGCGAGTGTGGGCATAGCGGTGCCAATGGCCTCAATTTATGAGGATGTGGCGTTGCCGCCAGATAATTTAGCGCCAGACAACCGTGAAACGGGACACTCGTAAGTGGGCCGTTTCACGGTTGTCTGAGGCGGGATCTTCGGAATGTGCGCTAGGGGCAAGATCAAGTGGATTAAGGCACTTGGTCAAACTCAGCTAGGATCCCGGCAATGTTGTCGTTGGCATAGCCGGTTTCTAGGGCAGATTTGGCTTGGAGAATGGTTTGATGCGATCGCAACTGTTCCAACAACTTGTCATCATTGCGAAACTGCACCCGCAGTCGTTCTGTGATTGTGCTCAGTAACGATCGAGTTGCTCCCATCGGCATCTCTGCCGGGAGCGGGGTTGGGTTAAATGTCGGGTTAAACGCATAGTTGCGTACCACCGTCATCTTCTCCAGCCCAGCCTCAGACAGGGGATGGGTCAATTCATCACAAGCTTGCTCGATTAGTCGATCAATCACATAAGCCTTGATTGCAGGCTCTAGGGTAAATCCGCCGCCGCCAGTTTCAATCAAGGAGCGCTGCCGCAACGAGCCTAAAGCATCCAGCAAGGCCGCTGGATCGACCGGTAGCACCAACCGCTGCCGTAACTCCGGCAAAGATAACGGCTCTGCCTCAATCGCCAGCCAGTCCATCACCTCTTTTTCTAAGTCCGAGAGCCGATTGAACTGCTGACCAATTAAATCTCGAATGTCTCGCAGCACCAGGGTCATACTTTGGCTCAAAAAGTCGGCCACACTGCCGCCAAACAGGTCTTGAACCGTGGTCGCCACAATCTTGAGCGCCAGGGGATTGCCCCGGTAGAGCTTAATCAACGTGTCCCACTGGGGTTGACCCGATAATCCCTGGGCCTGCAAGATCTGCGCCGCTGCTGCTGGGTCTAACCCTTCTAACTGAAATACCCGAGTGGGGAGTTGTTCTCCCTCTAGCAAGGCAATTTCCCGAGGTTTCTCCTGGGAAATCAGCAGCACGGTGCTTTGGTGGGCGGTTTCCCCTAAGCGCCGAAAGAGCTGACCATAGGGCTGATAGCCCTGGCGATAGTGACCGGCAAAATCGCCGCTTTGCAGAATGCTGGCGACGTTGTCTAACACAATCAAACAGCGGCGCTGGTGAAGCCCCTGAATTAGTTGGGTGATCTGCTCTTCCCAGTCTGTTGCGAGGGGTTCGCTGGGGCTGACAAACCCAATTAGCTCTTTTAGCAACTGCTCTAAGGGCGGGGCGGCATGGAGCGATCGCCAAATCACTCCGTCAAAGTCGGACTGCACTTGGTGAGCGAGTTTGACGGCTAGGGTGGTTTTGCCAATGCCCCCCATCCCCAATAGGGCCACCAGGCGAGGTTGATCCTGAGTCAGCCACTGTTGCAAAGTCTCCAGGGCGGCGGTGCGACCATAAAAGGTGGTGACATCTGGAGCTGAACCCCAGTCTTGGCCCCCCTTGGCGCTGGTTTTGCTCGGCGTCCCCTGGGCTGGAGCGGCACTGGCCATATATTGGTTGATCAGCTGCTGCTGGAGCTTCGTCAGCTTCCCGGGGCCAGACCCGGCAATATCAAATTTGCGGTACACCTCACCCAGGCGCTTGCGGACGGCATCTTCGCGGATGCCTAGGGAAGTTGCGATCGCAGCAATGGACTCCCCTGCGATCGCAGGACTCAGTGCCGCCATTTCCGCCGCCGAGACCCCACGCTCTGCCGCCACAGTCTGCAAAAACTGTTGAGGCACTCGATCTGGCTGCTGATTGCTGCGTAACCCTGCCTGACTCATGGGGGCCTCTAAACTCACTACTCTCACGACAACTATCTTCAGCTATTGCCAGTGTGCCCATCCATTATCGGTGAGAACGCATTGCCACCCCAGAAATTCTCAATATCCTCACATTAAATGCCTCACTTAGCGAAAATCACTTGAGCGGCTGTTTGAAGCGGAGGGGTGAAAGAATCTGCCTCTATCAGCCCTGACCTGCGGCCAAGTTTGCAGGAAGTTTACAATAGGACATAAACGACTTAGACCTTATGCCTCCTGTTCTCGTCATTGTCCTGGGTCTGCTGGCGCTGCTGGCGATCGCACTGCTGATTTACCTCGTTTCCGCCCGCAAGTACCAGTCGGCCAACTCCGTCGCCAATGCCTACGATGAATGGACAGAAGACGGCATTCTAGAGTTCTACTGGGGGGAGCATATCCACTTGGGCCACTACGGTTCCCCGCCCCGTCGCAAAAACTTTCTCACGGCCAAATCCGACTTCGTGCATGAAATGGTGCGCTG
>PXDR01000433.1 GCA_003566335.1 Cyanobacteria bacterium T3Sed10_344R1 | reverse complement strand
CGTACTGCTGGGTAACGCTTCCCGTAAAAACATAGTGATCCGGGAATGATTGGATGCGAGCTGCCTCGCGTACTGAGATTACTCGATCTTGTTCTGGGTGAAAGAAGCTACCCCAATGAGGATCGCATTTCGTGAGTACAGTTGAGCAGAGGGAGTCAGGATGTAGCCTCCCATAACGCTTAGTGTGGTCACTACGCCGCGCTCTTTTCATGCCAGCGGGCAGAAGATCATAAGGGATGTCACGCCAACTCCCGCCTTGGGGAATAAATTTTAGTCGTTCTAAGTTGGCTTTCCCTAAACTGGCGCAGCTATGGTTCCAGACTTGGTGTGAATGCTGCCGCAGATCGGCTTGATATTCATTTTGTGGATTTTTTGCATAGTCCAGGGCGTTATTTCTACTGCCACTCTCAATAGGTGGCAAGTCAGAGATAGCATCCCATACTGTCACGCGCTCTTTGAGGGCTGAGGCAAAAAGAGGAGGAATATCAAAACATAGATCTTTCGCACCTGCGAAATTTGCTTTTGCTTTTGCATTGTGCGTTGGTTGCGGAAATTCGATTTTGTTTTGGCCTTGCCTAATTCCGATAAATATTGTCCTGAAGCGCATTTGAGGTACACCGTAATGTCCGGCAAATAAAATGCGATGATCGACAGTGTATCCCAAAGACTGAAGCACCTTGTAGATTTGCTCAACTACGGTGCCTTGGCCAAGTTGAACGATTCCTGTCACATTTTCAAGCAAGATTGCCTTGGGTCTTAAGGCTGCAGCGATTTGAAGGAACTCTTTGAATAAATGATTGCGCTCATCATCCAGTGTTCTTACAGGCGCGTTCACTGAAAAGCCTTGACAGGGTGGGCCTCCTGTAAGCAAATCTAAATCACCAGGTTTTAGGTTGAGGTCTCGCTGCAAGTCTAGTTTGCAGACCTGGCGAATATCCCCAACTACAACATTTACATTGGGGTGATTCTTCTTATAGGTTTCCGCATACTGGCCTACAATTTCATTGGCCAGGATAGCTTGGAAGCCTGCCATTTCCAAACCACACGACAAACCGCCTGCACCTGCAAATAAATCAATAAATTTCACGCAAATAAGTTAGTGAGCTTGATGAGTTAAGTAGACTTGATTACGTAGGGTGCGTTGCTGAAAGCAAACGCACCATCGCAGATGTTATTTGCTCAATCCTTCTTTAATTGAGATCTAACTAACAGTCCCCATCTGTTTCTCAAATGCCTGCTGTATCAGCCCCATGACATAGGGCAACTCCTCTAATTTTTCTAATCCAACTTCCACATCACCATTTCCCCACCGGCCTAGATTAGTTACATCCTTGCACAGACCTCTGGGATCATAGACCTCCGGAAACCGCATATTAAGTGATAACCGCAGTCGCTTAGCCTGGGGCACCACATCAACAAAATTCGTTTCTGCCTTATAAGCCACATAGAGCTTGAGAAATTCTTCTGTCACACAAGGATCAAGCGCTAGCACCTGCGATCTAAATGCCTCAAACACTTCTCTCATTGTGTGGGTAGTTAAGTATGGATGGTCATTGATGACGTAGCCATCGGTCTTTTCTGGCCTGGCCCGATAGGCGTCCAATACATCAACGTCAATAGTAGGGGCTTTCCACACTCTCACTGCCTGACTTGCCAGTTGATCTGCCCTTGCTTGAATAGCGGGCTCATCCCAAACTTCTATCTGTCCCAGCCCTTGATTAAGCTGTATCGGACTTTGTTTAAAGCCGCCTGACATATCACGCTTTTCAGAGAAAGTGCGGTCGCTATATTCAGAGTTGTAGCCTGTCAGTGTAAGATTCCCGAGAGTATGCAGCCAGGTTTGCTGAATCCGTTGCCATTCAGGGCCAAGGGATTCTTGCCAAGACTTAGATAGGCTTTCATTCTGTGGCAGGATATGTTCGATCGTGTATTCACCGACGGGCACTCGCTCTTTACGTCCGTGATTTTCCATGCGGCGCAGCCAGTAGGATCTACTTCGGAATTTATAGAGGTCACGCACTTTAATTTCACGCTTAAACTCTTCATCCTTTGGAAATCGTCGGTAGGATGGTAGCAGCATGAAATGGGCTTGAATGCTCTCCAGATAGCGATCCTTTTTAAATGCACGCCTAAAGGTGGCAAAGGTTTTGTTCATCGAGTTAGTGGGAATGGCACACACTGCCCGACGAAATACGTAAGCTTCGATCAGTCGCACCGCTTCTAGCAAGTGCTCTCGCGGTAGAATGCCATGTTGATAGTCGTGGTAGAGCTCTAGTAGGCATGGGTAGGCCACATCAACCTTTAGTTCCCGCAGATCCTGAAACGCTTCTGCCAGCACCTTATCGGTTTCTTTCTCAAGTGCCATAGCACAGAAATAGCGGGCAAATGTATGGATGTCAGCCACCAGATGGTCTACCCCGGCAGCGGCAATTTCTTTGGCGCGCACATGGGCCTTAAATGCCTCATAGACATCGCGGATATTAGGAATTTCGCCAGTTTTCACCGTTAAGTAGTGGCGCATGAAGCTATCGAAATAGCTGCCGTAGGCTTCTTGGCCAAACTCTAACTCCATCGGTCGCCAGTGGTCTTCATATAGTTTCGCCTGATGCTTGGGCTCTAGCCCCATCAAAATAAAGTTGCGGATGAGGTCAGCTTGGCTTAACTCTCGTCCGGTCGAGTTCATGCTCTCGAAAATGAGCTGGGGGTTATCTTGATCTCGATTTAGCGCCACATCGACAATCACAAGTTTGGCGAGCCCCTGACAGAGGGGAATCAGATTGTCTTCATAAGCCGCAATTTGCTTTTCAAAAAACTCAAAATTTTCGCTCACGCGCAGCGAGCGCTCCTGGGGCAACTCCTTTTGCTGAACAAGCGCTAGTAGGGTTTCTTTATCAGTTTGGGTTAAAAGCAGCTTAAAGCTGCGTTCTCCGTCCTCTAGGGGGTTGAGTAGGTAGTAGTTCCGTAGCTTCTTGGCGGAAAAACCATCAATCGGTTCTGTGTCACCCAAATGTCTAGCTAAGGCTTCCAGCAAAATCGTGATGGTAGTTAGCCGCTGCTGTCCGTCAATAACTAGCAGGGGCGACTGGCTTGACACCTGATAGAGTCCTTTCTCGATATACACCACAGACCCAATGAAATGGGCTGAGATATCGTCATTGCGGCCAGCACGTAGAATGTCTTCCCACAGTTGTCTGCATTCCTTTCCTGTCCATGAGTAGGTGCGCTGGTAAATCGGAATAATGAACTGTGGTGACTTTTTGAGAAATGCAAGCAGTTTCGCTTCTGTTGCCTTCATAGTGCCGCGCTGTCCTCGGTGATTTCTTCTAGTAAGCCCTATTTGCCATCTTCTGCCGCCATTATGGTGGCGTGGTTTTCCCGAAAAGCCGTCGCTAACCCTTGCACAAGCTGATCTAGCTGGTGCGGTTCGTGGGTGGCCATCACCGTCAGCCGCAGGCGGCTGGTGGGGGTGGTGGGAGGGCGCACGGCGGCGGCAAATAGCCCCATGGCCCGCAACCGCTGGCCCAAGGCTAAAACCGTTGCCGCGTCCTTGACTTCTAGGCACAAAATCGGGGATTCCGAAGGCAGTCGCCGCACTGGGCTCGGGGTGTCTGCTGGGAAAGTTTGATCGAGCAAAGATTTCAGGGTGGCGACATTGTGGTGCAGCCGTGCTCGCCGCTCGGGTTCTTGATGTAAGAGTTCAAGCGCGGCGATCGCAGCCCCTGTATCCGCAGGGGATAGGCCCGTGGTGTAAATCCAGGACGGGGCGCGGTTGCGCAAAAAGTCGATCAGCGTCGCCGACCCGGCCACATAACCGCCCAAGCTGCCTAGGGCTTTGCTGAGGGTGCCCATGTGAATTAAAGGCCGATGGCGACAGCCCAGATGTTCTACGGCTCCGGCTCCGGTTGCGCCTAAAACCCCAGTGCCGTGGGCTTCATCCACCATCACCATGCAGTCAAACTCAGCACCCAGATCCAGAATTTCGGGTAGGGGGCACAGATCCCCATCCATGCTGAACACGCTGTCGGTGACGATTAGGGAGCGGCGGTGCTGGTCGCGATGGGTGGTCAACTGCTGCCGCAGATCGGCGAGGTCGCAGTGGCGATAGTCAACCACCGTGGCTCCGCTCAGGGTTGCGCCGCTGCGCAGGCTGGAGTGGTTGTATTGGTCAGACAAGATTAAGTCCCGCCGTCCCATTAGGGCTGCCAAGGTGCCCATATTGGCCAGGTAGCCGGAACTAAAAACGATGGCGTCGTCGGTGCCTTTGAGGGTTGCGATCGCAACTTCAAGCTGTCGAT
>PXDR01000114.1 GCA_003566335.1 Cyanobacteria bacterium T3Sed10_344R1 | reverse complement strand
CGAGGGCGGGTCGAATCTCTTCGGCTTCGATCAATTCAACCAAGCCCTCCAGCGCGGTCTGGGACTGCCCCACCACGAAAATGCCTTCTGGATACCGACGGGCCAGGGTTTGCACCCCCCAGGCAGCTTGGGTTTTGCTCTTTTGGGGCCGGGTGAGGGCATCCATGCTGCAATATACCGGATTGGCAAAGGTGGTTTGAATACCGGGGACAATGCCCACCTGCACCATTGGCACATCCACAATCAGGGTTGTCCGAGCGGCGAGGGCGGCAGCCCCAGATTGCAGCGCCTGCTCAGAAAACTGCACTAAAGACTTGTACTCAAAGTCAGCCGTGGCGTAAATTACCCGACGCACAATCTCGTATTCAGACGGAGACAGGGTGTGGTTCCCGATCTCTCGGTCGATGATTCGCAAACTTTGAGCGTCGGTGATATGCCATTCCATCGTGACCCTGCCCTGTAAACACGCCAGCGCCGCCGCTGAGGGTCACACCCTTATGAGGTTGGCTGACCAGGGGCAAACGCAACGTTAATGGTGGCATATTCCGGACGTTGCCACCAAGTCACCGCCAAGTTTCCCTGACCTGAGAATCGAGCGGTGCCTAAGTTTCTGAGGACGACGAGGGGGGATAAATCAGTCCCGGCAGTAAATAGGCCACCAGCGCTCCGGCCAAAAACCCGGCAATGTTGCGCACCAAGGGCAGCCAGTCGCTCGTCCGGGTGACCACCGGGCCAATGCCAAAGGCCAGGAACAAGATGCCCCAGAGCGGCGAGAAAATCAGCACCCACTGCCAGGCAAAGCCCTCGGTGCCGCGACGGGGCTGACCGGCAAAGCCACAGACGACCCCGCCCACAATGGAGGTAATTAGGGTCAAGACCCACTGTTCCTGGGGTAAGCCGGGCACGACTTGACAGCCTCCCTGGCGCAAACAGCCTTCAATCGAGCCCAGGGCTTGCAGAATGGCGTTGTCTTCGCCGTTTTCGCGGACAAAAAACTGGTTGCCGTAGCGGGTTTGCAGCTCAATCCAGTAGGTGCGGGGCAGCAGGTTGTACAGGTCATCGCCCACGCTAAAGCTGAGCAGGTTGCCCCCCCTCGGGTCGGCCACCAGCATGACGCTGCGATCATCCAAGCCCCAAAACTCTTTCACGGCCCGACCAGGGGTGCGATCGTACTGGGTTAAGACCCGCAGTTTCCAGCCAGTTTCGCTCTCTAGCTGAGTGAGCTGTTCGTTCAGGCCATCTTCTTGCAGGTCAGTCAGGGACTTGGCTAAGTCGATGACAACGGTGGGCTGTTCGGGAAGAAGTTCTGGATTATCAAAGGCGTGGGCCGCCCCTGGGGCGATCGCCCAACAAAATAGCCCCAGCACTAGCGCACTGAATAGCGCTTGCCCTTGCCGTGCCACCCGACTCGAAAAAATCTGCATTGGCGACCAGTCCGTTGTCTTACTGCGAACAGTTTGAGACCTGGGGCGAAGTGATCCCCAAACCCTAAATCTGTTGTTTACAGTTGTTTACTTACTTTTAATGATAGTGACTGATCGGGAACTGAGTCAATTTTCAGGCGGTGGATTAGCCGGGGTGCGATCGGGGGCACTGTCCGAGGCGATCGCTGGAGACTCGGGGGCTGGGGACGGCGCATCTGCCGGGGGTAAGGCGGTTGAGGGGCGGGGTTGGCGGTGGGCGCGGGCCACGTAGTTTTGCCTGCCGCTGATGCGTTTGGTGGCGGTGCGATCGCGGGTCTTGCTCGCTGTAGACCGCTTTTGGGCGCTGGGGTCAGGGGCGGTAAAGGTGCGCCAAGCGGCCCGTAGCCCTACCCACGTGCTGCGGCTGGCCACGTGAATCTGTCGCGCCTGTTGCCGGGTGCTGCTCAAGCTGTGGTCAACTTGCTTCACCACCTGACTGGCGCTGTGCAGCCCTTCGCTGACCTCTTCCCCCAGTTCTGCTAGTTCGCTGCCGGTCAGACGCAGGGATTCTAGGGTGCGGGGTAGCTCACGATTTAGGGTTTCTAGAAGCTGCTCGGCGCTGTGGGCGGTGCGGCTTAACTGCTGCAGGGTCGGCAGCGCCATAGCCAGCACTGCCGTCAAACTCAAGACGACCAGCACTGCCGATAAACCTAGCCAAAATAACGGATCGCTCACCCCGTTCTATCCCTCGATCCCGTTCCCACAAGTGTCCTTGGCCGTTGCCGCCGCTGCCTGTTGCGCTGGTTACTCATTCAACGCTACTCATCCAGCGGGGATGGCGCAGCCGCTGGTCCTGGGTTGAGGGCATTGTTGTATTCTTCCTCGCTGGCGGCTTGTCCCGCTGCGATCGCATCCCTTAAACGCCCCAAAGTTTGCTCCCAGTTGCGCAGTGCCGTTTCTGAGAGCCGGTCGGCCTGGAGATACAAACTGCTAGAGAGGTCTTCGACCAGCTCTGGCAGGGCATCAGCGGACTTCTTCAGCAGCTTCCGGGTTTCCTGCCCGGTGCGCGGAGCCACCAACAGTCCTGCCACAGTGCCAATGGCGGCACCAATGACAACCCCGCCAACAAACGCGCCACCCGATTTTTTTTCTGCCATCGGTCAATCTCCTTAATGCTGTGCTGTCTAGCCTGGGCAAAATCCGCCGACTATGGGCGATGAATGGGGCTGTGAATTGGGCCGTGAATTGGGCCGTAAATCGGTATACCTGACCGCATCTGCTTCCCTACTATTCTCTGATCAATCACAAAAATCAATGGGGCGTCCCGGGTTGCCGAATTTGGCGGCGACGGCGATACCACAGCCACTGCATCACCCCCGCGACTTTTAGCACCTGATTCAGTCGTCCCTGCTGACGCTGAAGCTGGGCATAGTGACCACGCAACTGGGTCATGGACTGCCGATAGGCCGCTAGCTGGGTGGGGGCAACGTCCAAGTCAGTCGCCGTGCGATTCTGCCACTGCTCCACCTGCTGGCCCAGCTGGGTCAGGGTGAGGCGCAACCGCCAGAGTTGCCAGACCCCCAGCCAGCAGCCAAGGACAATCAGCAGATTAATCACAATTACGGTGATGACCATTCTCGGCAAGACTTGATCGGCTAATCGGCAAAACTTAATCGCTAAGGCTGAGGGCAGCCCATGAATATCCCGAATCATCCACAGCCTAGCAATTAGGGTAGCCAGGGATTGGGGAATTGCCTCATTTTGTTTGGCAGGATCTCAGCTTTGCACGGGAACTCACTGGAGAACTGGTGCAAGCATCGCTCGCAAACTTGCTATGAATGGGCTGCTGAGCTGGGTGAGTGCAAAACAAACACGTGGCACTGGTTCAGCGCTTAGTTGAGCCGCTCAGTTCAACAAATGGACGGGGTGGGGCTGGCAGAGTCGGGGTGAGGCAGATGTTCTCTTTAGGGTTTGGGACTGAGCGATGACCACTTGGACGGTTGATCCTACCCGAGGTCAAGATCAGGGCAACGGAGCCCCAGCAGGGCGATTTCTCAGAACCTTGACCTATGCCCTAAGTTTGGCCCACAGCGGCGATCGCATCGATTTGCGCCCCGGACGCTACACCCCGGCCAACGGGGAGAAGTTCCCCTTGATTGTCGGCACCGGGGTGGTGGTACTCGGGGATGAAAGTCGCTACGGCGAGGGCGTCGTGATTGCAGGTGGCGGCAGCTACACCAGCAGCCTGTTTGGCACCCAGTCCGTAGGGATGGTATTGCAAGGCACGGCAGAACTGCGAGGCGTCACCCTCACCCACGATGGCGAGCGGGGAACGGGCCTTTGGATTGAGCAAGGGCGACCGATTGTGCAGCATTGCCGAGTGCAGCACTGTAGCCAGGACGGGATTTTTGTCACCGGTACTGCTCTGCCGTTAATTGCCGACAACATCATTAGCCAAAACAAGGCCGCAGGCATTCACCTGACCCGGCAAGCCAAGGGGGAGGTGCGGCGCAATCGCTGTACCCAAACTGGCATCGGGATTGCCATCAGTGATGACAGCGCCCCCCTGCTGAGGGATAACGTCATTCAGGAGAACCCGACCGGCATCCTGTGCAGCCGTCTAGCCCAGCCTGTGCTGCGCCAAAACCAAATTGAACGCAACCATGGGGACGGTCTGCGGATTCAGGATGCGGCGCTGCCCGATCTAGGCCAGCCCCAGGATCTGGGCCGAAACCTGATCCAGAACAATGGCCGCAGTCAGGCTGGGTCAGATTTGCACAATGACACGGCCCGCGCTCTGGTTTCCGTGGGCAATCAACTCAATCCAATTTATGTGGTGGGTCAGGTCACCTACGCCCCCAGCCAACTGCCAGATCCCGTGGCGGGGCCGCCGTTAACGGCGGGG
>PXDR01000553.1 GCA_003566335.1 Cyanobacteria bacterium T3Sed10_344R1 | reverse complement strand
TGGCGCGGGTCAATCGGGGATGCGATCGACCATTATCAAACCCACGCCCCCAAGGGCGAGTTCACCTTGGTTTTAGCCGGAGCCGCCCCAGAGTCAACCGCCCGCTCAGAGGCCGAATTACTTAGTGCCCTGCAAGATCTGATGGCAGACGGTCATTCCCCGTCCCAGGCTAGCCGCCAACTGGCCCAAGTCAGCCAGCGCCCCCGCCGAGAACTGTATCAACTAGCGCTTCAGCTCAAGCAGCCTCAACCCGTGACCCATGAACAATTTACCGAGAACCCTTCTAGCTAGCGGCTTCGGCTTAGCCAAGATCGGGCTAACTGGCCTGGTACTCTACGGCTTGTTTGCCCTGTATGTCTTCTTTCAGGCCGACAGCATGATCTTCCTGCCGCGACCGGCAAGCTATCAAGACAGCGAAGACATTCTGAAAATCCCGGTGAGCGAAGACACGCAGATCTCAGCCACCTATCTGCCTAACCCTGAGGCCGACTTACTGCTGCTCTACATGCACGGCAACGCCGAAGACCTCGGAGATATTCACCCGCTGCTAGAGCGCCTGCAAACCTGGGGCTTTAGCGTCTTTGCCTACGACTATCAGGGCTATGGCACCAGCGACGGTCGCCCCAGCGAACGCAACGCCTATAAAGAAGTAGAGGCCGTCTACCGCTACCTCACGCAGCAGCTAGACATTCCGCCCGAGCAAATCATTCCCTATGGGCGATCCGTCGGTGGTGGCCCCGCCACTCACCTGGCGGCCCATCAGGAGGTCGGGGGCTTGATCCTGGAAAGTACCTTCACCTCAGTCTTCCGGGTAGTGGTGCCTTTTCCCCTACTGCCCTTCGACAAATTTCCCAACCTGACCAATTTGCAACAGGTACAGAGCCCTGTTCTAGTCATGCATGGCAAAGCCGATCGCACCATCCCAGTCCACCATGGCCAAACCCTATACGAGGCCGCCCCCGAGCCTAAACTGTCCCTCTGGGTTGACGGGGCCGACCACAACGACTTCACCTGGGTTGCCGGGCAACAACATCGAGAAACCCTGCTGACCTTTCAGGAACTGGTCGCCGATCACCAGGCGTCCGCGCAGATGTCCGCTCAAATGTCCGCTCAAATGTCCGCTCAATCGTTCTGAGCCCACGAGTGCCGACGCTTCTCTTAGCCGATCAATGGGGGGCAGCTTAGCCCCCCGGTTTGCAGCTTTTGTATTCCTAGCTACACTTTAAATGTAGACGAAATGTAGACGCGAGAAGGGCGCAGACGAACGAGTAATCGTTTGACCTTCGAGGAGGACACGTATGAAACGCTATCTTATTGCTGGTTTAACTGCTGCACTATCAACCTTTGCCTTTTCCCCGTTAGCTCAGGCGCAGCAAACCCACGGCAACGATCCAGCTGCAGATCGCACAGGTGATGGCAACGTCACAGTGACAGACCTGCTGATTTACAATCAAGCGCAGCGCGGTTCCTAAGTTAATACCTGCAACAGGAGCGCTGCCTGAGGGCAAATAAGCCGACGGTAGTGTCACCCTAATCTAAAGTTTGCTGACAAAGCGGCGAGACCCCTATAGCTTGGGTCTCGCCGCTTTGCGATCGCAAGGTTTAAAATCTCCAGGGTTACCCAACTAGGCCAGACGCTCTGCTTACCGTCAATATTTGCTGCCCATAAAAAAGCTGAAGAGCAATGGGCACTCTCCAGCTTTTTACCCGATTAACACGGGCCTGTTAACCCAAGGAGCCTGTCAAGAAGAGATAACTCTAGAACAGGCAAACAGAAGATTACTCGACCACCAAGGTGCCGTACATGCCTTGTTCGCGGTGATTGCCAACGCTGCAGTAATACTCAAATTCACCGACTTGATCCGCCACGAACTCAACCGTACTGCAAGGACTATCCTCACCAATTTGCTCAGTTGCGATCGCAAATTCATCAACCACCCAATCGTGATTGCCCCCCGTCACACAAAGGGTTACTTCAACCGTATCGCCTTGCTGAACCACTAGGTCAGGATTGGCTTCATCTTCGCCATCAATGAAGAAATCCCGTCCTTCAGCCGTCAAGTTAATCTGAGTGGTCGTCTGGTCTCCCGGTTGTTCAGTATCGGGGGCATCCGGCTGAGTCAGTTCAGGATCAGCCGGCTGGGGCGTGTCAGGGTCGCCTGCCTCCGGTGGCGTGCAAGCCACAAACAACAGCGAGGCCGCTAAGGGCGCGGCCACAGATAGCAGTCGGTTCATCACTTTTTTACCCATCTCTCGTACCTATCTAACAGCGTTGCTAGATCCTAACAACGTTTCCTCAAACCATGAGCGCTTGAAGATGCGATGACGGGGGGCAATTGCAGCCACAAAAAAACTGGAGCAGTATTGCACAGCTCCAGTTCATTGCTTTTAGCCGAATGGCCTAACCGATCAAGGACTGGGTCAAGTCGCAGATCCGGGCAAACGGGGATTCCCCTAGCCCAGAGCCTCGGCTCCACCAACCACTTCCAGGATCTCCTGGGTGATCGCAGCCTGACGGGCCTTGTTGTAGACCAAGTTCAAACTCTTGGTCAGTTCTTTAGCGTTGTCGCTGGCGTTGTTCATCGCCGTCATCCGCGCCGCCAGTTCGCTGGCTGCGGACTCTTGCAGCGATCGCAGCAGCTGATTGTTCAAATACAACGGCAGCAGGGCTTCCAGAATCTGCACCGGATCTTGCTCGAAGATCATGTCCTGGGGCAGGTTCTTGGGTTCGGTGGTGGCGGCTTGCCGCTCCACCTCAAACTTGCCGCCCCGGCTAGTCAGCCGGAAGATTTCGTCATCTGCCGCCTCTAACCCCTGGGGATCCAAAGGCAGTAGGGTTTGTACCACAGGGCGGGAGCTGACGAGGGAGACAAACTTGGTGTAAACCAGCTCAACCCGGTCTACCGTGTCCGACAAAAACAGGGACAGCAGCTCATCGGCAATATTCGCCGCTTCATCCGCCGTCGGGATTTGCTCTAGCCCGGTAAAGCTGGCGTCAATTGGCTGCTCCCGGCGCTTGAAGTATTGGTTGGCTTTACGACCTACCAGCACATATTTATAGTTCACGCCTTCTGCCGTCAGTTCCTTGGCGCGGTTCTCAGCCCGGCGGATGACGTTGCTGTTGTAGCCGCCGCACAAACCGCGATCTCCAGAGATCACCAGCAGCGCTACGGTTTTGACTTCCCGCTGTTGCAGCAGGGCCAAGTCCACATCTTCAAACTTTAGCCGGGTTTGCAGACCGTACAGCACCTGGGCCAAGCGGTCTGCAAAGGGCCGAGTTGCAGTCACCTGCTCCTGGGCGCGGCGCACTTTGGCGGCGGCGACCAGCCGCATGGCTTCAGTGATTTTCCGGGGGTTTTTGACCGACTTGATGCGATCGCGAATTGTTTTGAGATTAGGCATATCCGTTCCTTTGACCCGTCCATTGACCAACGATCAAAGGGGAAGCGCCCAAATCGGGCCGCCTCCCCTCACGAGTGGGGCGACTAAGCCGCCGCGAAGCTCTGCTTGCACTCGGTCAGTGCTTCTTTCAGCATGGCCTCAGCGTCTTCCGTCAGGACTTTCTTCTCTTTGATCAGATCAATGAAGCCCTGCTTGCTGGTCTTGATGTACTGACGCAACTGGGTGGTGAAGTCCACCACCTGCTCAACCGCCAGGTCATCGAGATACCCGTTAATGCCCGCGTAGATTACCGCCACCTGCTCAGGCAGAGACAGGGGAGAGTACTGGGGCTGCTTCAGCAGTTCCCGCAGCCGTTCACCCCGAGCCAACTGGCGCTGGGTGGCTTGGTCTAGGTCAGAGGCAAACTGGGAGAACGCTTGCAGTTCGTCAAACTGAGCCAAGTCCAGCTTAATCTTACCGGCCACTTTCTTGATGGCTTTGGTCTGAGCTGCCGAACCCACCCGGGAGACGGAAATACCCGCGTTAATTGCCGGACGCAGACCCGAGTTGAACAGGTCAGAAGATAGGAAGATCTGACCGTCCGTAATCGAAATCACGTTGGTGGGAATGTAGGCCGATACGTCACCTGCCTGGGTTTCAATAATCGGCAGGGCGGTCATGCTGCCCTCACCCAGAGCTGGGCTGAGCTTAGCGGCCCGCTCCAGCAAGCGAGAGTGGAGGTAAAACACGTCGCCGGGATACGCTTCACGACCGGGCGGACGACGCAGCAGCAGCGACATTTGACGATAAGCCTGGGCTTGCTTCGACAAGTCGTCGTAAATCACCAGGGTGTGCTTGCCGTTGTACATGAAGTACTCAGCCAGGGCTGCCCCGGTGTAGGGAGCCAGATACTGCAAGGGCGCAGGGTCGTTGGCATTAGCCGCAACCACAAT
>PXDR01000255.1 GCA_003566335.1 Cyanobacteria bacterium T3Sed10_344R1 | reverse complement strand
TATCAATGGAAAACGTGGTTGCCGCCATACTGGTACCCGCCAGCCACCAGGGCAGGGATCGGCCCGAGACGAAAAACTCCACCAGACTGCCGGATGCCCGCCGGGACAAGTAAAGTCCTAGGCCCAAGGTCAACACCAGGTAAGTCGCGACAATCAGCCAGTCAATCCACTGCATAAGCCAGATTTAAAACGTGAGGGGGCAATCTTTAGCGGGTAAATCTTGAACAAGTAGATTGATGTTCAAATAGCGGCAGACATTCGGTCAAGCTACGGAGACAACTTTAGGGCCAGGAGGGGTACCCTTAAAGGCGTCTTGATAAGAGAAACCAGGCAAACGGCAGCCCAATGGGTGAGCCATTGCCCCAAGCTGGCCTATCATAGCCGCAACCGCGCACCGCCGATTTTGCCGAATTCCTGCATCGCATTGCCTCATGGGGGACTGGTCATGAAATATATCCGCACCACACTCACAGTTTTAGGACTCGCTGCTGCTCTAGGGGGCTGGCCGCTGACAGCCCTAGCCCAGGTCAACGGAGACCCTGGCATTCAGAACTTTGAGCCCGAGGTTCCGGTGATTGATCAGCCAGATCCTGAGGCTGACCCAGAGTTTGACCCCGACCAACCGATTCCCCAGCCGGTGGAAGCCTACAACCGAGGGGTGAATGATTACAACGCCGGTCGCTATGCCGAAGCCCTGGAAAACTTTAACCAGGCGATCGCCCTGCGCCCCGACTATGCCGAAGCCTATATGTATCGCGGCGCAACCTTCAACCAGCTAGAGCAATGGGGAGATGCGATCGTCAGCCTCAACCAGGCGATTAATCTCAACCCCACCTACTCTGTGGCCTACTTGCAGCGGGCCTTTGCTTACTACAACCAGGATGACTGGAGCTTGGCCCGGGCTGACTTAGACAGCGCCATTCTCTACGACCCCGGCGCAGTGCGGGCCTATGTGTACCGCGCCTATCTGGATATTCGCCAGGGCAGTGACAGCCTGGCGGTAGAAGACCTCAGCACTGCCGTACAGCTCGACGACAGCAACGCGGAAACTTTCTACCTGCGGGGATTGGCCCGGTCTAACCTGGGCAACTTCAACCAGGCGGTAGAAGACTTTGACCAGGCGATTCAGATCCAGCGGCGCTACGCCTCTGCCTATGTGGGGCGAGGTGCAGCTTACTACCGACTGGGCCTGAGCGATTCGGCCCTAGATGACCTGAATCGGGCGGTGCAGATTAACGACCGATTGCCGGAAGCCTACTTCAACCGCAGCTTTGTCTATGTTGATCGGGGGCGGCCTCGGCGAGCGATTGAAGATTTAGATCGGGCGATTCAACTGCGCCCCACCTATGTTGAGGCATTTCTCAATCGCGGCATTATCCAGGCCAGTACCGGCAATAGTCGAGCGGCGATTGAAGACTTTTCCCGGGTGCTGGCTCTAGAGCCAGATTCGGCGGAGGCTTACCTGCGGCAGGCCGAGGTGCGTTTGGCTAGCGGTGATGCCCTAGGGGCGATTAATGACTTCAGTGAAGCCATTTTCATTGACACCACCTATGCCGCAGCCTATAAGGGGCGGGGCGATGCTCGGTTAGCGACGGGAGATCTCCAAGGTGCGATCGCAGACTATAGCCAGGCCATTGACCTGCGCCCCAACTACCTAGCCGCCTATGCTGCTCGGGGCAAAGTCTTCACCCAAGTCGGCGACCCTCAGCGGGCCTACGACGACCTGACCCAAGTCATCCTTAGCGATCCCCAAAACCCTGACCCCGATGTGTTTTACAGCCGGGGTCGGGCGCAGCGAGCTTTGGGTATTTCCCAGGGAGCCAGGGCTGACTTTCAGCAGGCCGCCAATCTTTACCTCCAGGCGGGAGAAGCCGAGGGCTATCGCAACGTTCTGGACGAACTGCGGTAGAAGGGCGGCAAGTCGGGGCAGCCAATAGTTCCTCGCCACCATCCGTCGCGGGGAGCTGTTGGGTATCAATGGCTACTTGCGATCGCAATCTCATCGCCAAAATCTCTAATTTGGCCAATTTGCCCCCAGCTTTGTACTCTGGTTGGCTTTTTATCTATTCTCTCTTCGGTTAGAGGTTAGATTGTTATAAACCTGGCTTGAATCGCCCCCGCCAACTGGCAGGGACTGCTTGGCGGTAGGGCAATCAGTCGGCTCCCTGATCTCACTGGGTTTCCAGAGGGATGCCTTGCCCACCTGACCCAGTGACTGCCCCCACCGGCACCTCCCTCCCTCACGTTCCTATGGCATCTTCTTCTCCCAGCAGCATGTTGGCGACCCTCTCCCAGGTGAACAGCCGAGGGGGCGGGTTAACCCACCGCGTCAAAGACCTGCCCACCCCGCAGTTCATTAACCTGCTTGATCAGATCACCCGGGAATTTGAGCATTTCCTCCGGGCGATCGACATGATCAACAACGAAGCGCTGGAGACGATGCTAGAGCAGATCTTAGAGGCATTCACCCTCAAGATCGGCCAAATTTTGCAGGCAGAGCGCACCACCATCTTCATGGTGGATGACGAGAAACAGGAACTTTGGTCAAAAATTGCCCAAGGTGATGACGAAAAGCCCCTAGAGATCCGTATCCCCTGCCATATGGGGATTGCGGGCTACGTCGCCACCACCGGGGAGTGTCTCAACATCCCTGACGCCTACGCCGACGCCCGCTTCGACCCGTCCACCGACAAAAAAACCGGCTTCAACACTCGCAGCATCCTCTGCATGCCGGTGTTCAGCACCAAAGAGCACGTTGTGGCCGTGGTGCAGTTGCTGAATAAGGCCGACGGCTCCCCCTTTGACCACAGTGATGAGCGCAGTTTCCGGGAGTTTGCCTCCTCCATCGGCATCATCCTAGAGAGCTGTAACTCCTTCTACATCGCCGCCCGCAACCAAAAAGGGGTATCGGCCCTGCTGAAGGCAATTTCATCCCTAGAGCAAAGCTTAGATTTAGAGAAAACCCTGCAATCGGTGATGGCCGAAGCCCGAGACCTGATGCAGGCCGATCGCAGCACCCTCTGGCTGTTAGACGAGCAAAATAATGAGCTGTGGTCAAAGGTCAAATCCGGCGACGGCAAGACCATGATTGACCTGCGAATGCCTGCCGATAAAGGCATCGTCGGCTATGTCGCCTCCACCGGGCAGTTGCTGAACATTCCCAACGCCTACGAAGATCCCCGCTTTGACCCCTCCGCCGACAAGCGCACGGGCTACATCACCCGCAACATCCTCTGTATGCCGGTGTTTGACTCCTCCAGTCAGTTGATTGGCGTCACCCAGCTAATCAACAAGGCCCAAGGCAGCTTCACTAGCTCCGATGAAGAGTTCATGCGGGCCTTCAACATTCAGTCTGGCATCGCCCTGGAAAACGCCAAGCTGTTCAAAAAGGTGCTGCAAGAAAAGCAGTACCAAAAAGACATGCTGCAAAGCCTGTCGGACGCGGTGATTTCTACGGACATGGCTGGGCGGATTGTCACCATCAACGATGCCGCCCTAGAGCTGATGGGCTGTCCCGATGAGTCGGGAACCGATCGCAGCGTCAAAGACCACTGGGAAGCCCAGTTCATCAACCGCTATGTCTGGGACGTGATCCCGATTGAAAAAATCCAGCAGCGCCTAGAAGACAGTCTCTCCTGCGGCACCAAGCAGTATGTGCCCGAGCAGACCCTAACCCTGGGGCTGGTGCCCGATGAGGCCCAGATTGCCCTGCTAGCCATTTCGCGGGACGACAAAGACCAGTTCTGGCTCTGGGGCTACGACACCCCGGATCAACTTCGCAGCCGCAGCCAGGTCAAGCTGGTGGAGCGCAGCATTAACTTAACGGTTAACCCCCTGACCAATCCCGAAGGCAGCGTCCAAGGGGGGCTGGTGGTGCTAGAAGACATCAGCCAAGAAAAGCGGATGAAGACCACCCTCTACCGCTACATGACCCCCGGCGTGGCCGAGCGGGTGATGGCCCTCGGGGAAGATGCCCTGATGGTGGGCGAACGCAAGGAAGTGACGGTGCTGTTCTCCGACATTCGTGGCTACACCACCCTGACCGAAAACCTGGAAGCCTCGGAAGTGGTCTCCCTGCTGAACGACTATTTCGAGACCATGGTGGAAGCCGTGTTCAACCACGAGGGCACCCTAGACAAGTTCATCGGGGATGCCCTGATGGCCGTCTTTGGTGCGCCTCTGCCCCTAGAAAGCCACGCTTGGTCAGCGGTTCAAGCCTCCCTAGATATGCGCCGTCGCCTCGATCGCTTTAACCGAGAGCGGGCCAGCGAGTCTTTGCCGGATATCCGCATCGGCATCGGTATTAGCTCTGGTGAGGTGGTCTCCGGCAACATCGGCTC
>PXDR01000382.1 GCA_003566335.1 Cyanobacteria bacterium T3Sed10_344R1 | reverse complement strand
GTGAGGCGATCGACAATCCCCTGGGCGGCTTGGCGGACAGTGCGCATCGGCTCACCGCCCATGGAACCGCTGTGATCTAGAATCAAGCACAAATTTAGGGGGGGACGGCCTCCAGCCCCCGACCCGACCGCCCCCATTTGGGGATCGGCCCCCAATGCCAGGGAGAGCTGCCGCTGGTTCAATCCTTGCTGAGGGTTGAGGTTCGGATCGCTCAAAGCCCACTTAATTTCTGCTCTCATTGGTCGTACCGCCTACGGTGAAACACAAGTCTCAAACCACAACTCCCAAGCCACTCATTCCCAACTACAAATCCGAAACAAAAATCCGAAACAAAATCGAGAATTTTTCCGAGAATTTTTCCGGGAATTTTGATGCTATTGGCCAGATGCTAACACCCTCACGGGCTAGGGCTGAGATTCCTCAACTTTTCTATGGCGATGGTCTATGGGGATGGGGATCTCTAGGCTGCGATCGCAGTCGAAAATTCGGGGTAGGGGTATCCCCCAAGCAGCTAAGCGCATCGGTTTCGCCCACCACGTTACACTGTTAAACACAGCGGCTGGCAACGGCTGAAAACGCGGCTGAAAACCAGTTGAAAGTAACCAGTCGATTACAATAGCGGCCCGCCTACGGCAATGACTTACGGCAATGAGACTATGAGTTCTACTATTCGCGCGGTTCAATCTCCCTATTCTGGCGGAGATGCCTACTATCGCACTCCCCCCCCAGACTTGCCGTCCCTACTGCTCAAAGAGCGGATTGTGTACCTGGGGCTGCCCCTCTACTCTTCTGATGAGGTGAAGCAGCAGGTCGGGATTGATGTGACTGAGCTGATTATCGCCCAGTTGCTCTATCTCCAGTTTGACGATCCTGACAAGCCCATCTTTTTCTACATCAACTCCACCGGCACCTCTTGGTATGACGGCAACGCCATCGGCTTCGAAACCGAAGCGTTTGCAGTCTGTGACACCATGAACTACATCAAGCCGCCGGTTCACACCATCTGCATTGGTCAGGCCATGGGCACCGCCGCCATTATTCTGGCAGCGGGGGCCAAGGGCTATCGGGCTAGCCTGCCCCACGGTCGAATTGTCCTCAGCCAGCCCCGCAGCGGTGCCCAAGGTCAGGCGACTGACATCCAGATTCGGGCCAAAGAGGTGCTGCACAATAAGCGCACCATGATGGGTCTGCTGGCTCAGCATACCGGCAAGGATTTGGATCAGGTGTTGAAGGACACTGACCGGATGTTCTACATGACGCCCCATGAGGCCAAAGAGTATGGGGTGATTGACCGGGTGCTAGAGAGCACGAAGGAACTGCCGAAGGTGCCTGCGGCCCTGATTTAGCAGCGCATTTTCGGGGTGCGATCGCACCCCGTCTGCCCAGTTTGAACCTTGTCCGGTCTGTTTACCGGCGTTAATTACTTATCTGTAGCGAGGATTGCTATGCCCATCGGTACCCCCAAAGTTCCCTATCGTCTTCCCGGTAGTCAGTACACCCAGTGGGTTGATATCTATACCCGCCTCAGCCAAGAGCGGATCATTTTCTTGGGGCAAGAGGTGACAGATTCCCTGGCCAACTCAATTGTGGCGGCCATGCTGTATCTGGATTCAGAAGATCCCTCTAAGCCGATTTACCTCTACATCAACTCCCCCGGTGGTTCGGTCACCGCTGGCATGGCGATTTACGACACCATGCAGTACATCAAGTCTGAAGTGGTGACGATCTGCGTTGGCTTAGCGGCCTCCATGGGCGCGTTTCTGCTGGCGGCAGGCACCAAAGGGAAGCGGGTCGCGTTGCCCCATGCCCGGATTATGATTCACCAGCCTTTGGGCGGTACCGGTCGGGCCAGACTTCAGGCCACGGATATTGCGATCGAGGCCAAGGAAATCCTGCGGGTGAAGCGGGAACTCAACGAGATGCTGTCGGAGCGCTCGGGCAAAACCGTGGAGCAAATCGAGAAGGACCCCGATCGGGACTACTTCATGTCGGCCCAAGAGGCGATGGAGTATGGCCTAATTGACCGGGTGATTGAAGATCGCAGCCTGGCGACTGCCGCTAGCGCCACCAGCTAACCGTAAAGTTTCGGCCCCGATTGGCGATCGCAAGCAGTCGATTGTCAGAAAGTTTTAGATAATGGCAGGATTCTAAGCAATCCTGCCATTCTTTTTAGGCCAGTCTGATTATTTAGGGCATAATGCCTAGGCCATGATTGGGGTCGGATCTGTTCTGCCATCAACTTTTGGGAATGAGCCTGGCTGATTATTATCGAGTGTTGGGTCTGCGATCGGGGGCTGAGTTTGAGGCGGTAAAAACGGCCTATCGACGATTGGCGCGGAAATACCACCCAGACGTGAACCCTGGGGATCAGACCGCAGAAGAGCGGTTTATTCGCGTCACCCAGGCGTATCGCGCCCTGGCGGATGTGCTGGCCCCAGAAGGGGCTAGCCTCGATTCGGCTGAAGATTCGGCTGAAGATCCGGCACCGATGGCTGCCCCCGAGCCGCCCCCGGTGCCCAAACCCCAGGTGGCGGTGAATCCCCAGCTGTCTGATGCCGAGCAGCAGTTGAAGCAAACGTCCTATGAACAGCTACAGCTGCTGTTTCGTGAGCAGCGCTTCCCTCGGGCGATCGCATTGGTTGAAGGGCTGTCTAAACGAATGCCGCGAGATCCAGAGGTGCGGCAGTGGCAGGCGATTACCTATCAACGCTGGGGCCGGTTTTTGATTGCCCATCAACAGCCCGACAAAGCCCGGATTTACCTGAAAAAAGCCCTCAGTACCGATCCCCATAATCGTTCTCTCTGGCTGGAAGTGAATCAAGACTTCCGTCGCTTAGAGCAAACGCCCTGAGGCTTAGTTGGCATAACCATGCGGCTGAGGAACCTGGGGCTAGGGAAGCGGTCAAGGAGTGGAGTAGGCCCAATCTGGAGACACGTGGTTAATGGTCAAGCAATTCAAGCAAGTTGGCATCAAGCTGGCAGCCGTGGCGCTGATGGGCGTCCCTGTGACGGGTGTCTTGATGGGGGCGCTGATGGCTAATGCGATCGCACCCGCTGCCGTTGCGTCAGAGCCTCGCGACCATGACGCCTTAGCTGAGTTCGTCGCTGATCTAGAACTCACGGATAGCCAAAAGGCAGAACTCCAGATCGTCGGTCAAGACACCTGGGCGGAACTCACCAGTCTGTTGTCCTCGGAACAGCGCCAGGCATTCCAAACCACGTTTCGCGACAGCCGCGACTTTCGGCAGGCGATGGGGGCAATGGAGCTCAGCCACAGCCAGCGTCGGGAACTGATGGGGCTATGGCGCGACTCTAGACGTGCGATCGCAACAATCCTCACCCCCGAACAGCAGCGCCTCGTGCAGCAGCGGCTGATGGAACGCTTCCGGCGGTAGGCTCCATCGGGTTGCCTAGATGGCCCTTACCGCATCACGTAATCAGCTCGGGTGCCTCGGGCATCGAGGGCATCCCCTAACCGTTCCAGGGCATGGACATAGGCCGCAGTGCGTAGGGCGATGTCCTGGTCTTGGGCAATCCGCCAAATCTGGTTGGCGGCTACCACCATCCGCTGCTGCAATCGGCGATTCACGTCCGCCAGCGACCAGTACAGACCACTGCGGTTCTGCACCCACTCGAAATAGCTGACGGTGACGCCACCAGCGTTGACCAAAATATCGGGAAAGACCTGAATTCCCTTGGCTTCCAGAATTAGGTCAGCATCCGCTGTCACCGGGCCATTGGCCACCTCAAAAATAAACTGGGCCTGCACGTCCCCAGCATTGTCGGCGGTAATTTGGTTTTCCATCGCCGCCGGAATCAGCACGTCCACCGGCAGGGCCAGCAACTCGGCATTGGTCAGGGTGTCGTGGGCCACCAGATTGCACACACTGTCTTGGCAGTACACCGCCTGGAGGCTGCGGGTATTGCGCTTGTGGGCAATCAAGCTGGGAATATCTAACCCCTGGGGCGCATAGACCGCTCCTTGGGAATCGCTGACGGCCACCACGGTATAGCCTGCCTCAAACAGCAGTTGGGCCACCACGCTACCGGCATTGCCAAAGCCCTGCACGGCCACGGTGGTGTCCTGGGGCCGCCGGTCAAGTTTGGCCATCATCGCTTCTAGGACGTAAAACGCTCCGGTGCCGGTGGCGGTTTCGCGACCTAGGCTGCCCCCCATGCCCAGGGGCTTGCCGGTAATCACTGCCGGACAGCGCTGGCGGCGGATGATGCTGTATTGATCCATCATCCAGCCCATGATCAGGGCGTTGGTGTACATATCTGGGGCGGGAATGTCTATGTCGGGGCCGATGAAGTCTGCGATCGCATCGATATAGCCCCGACTCAACCGCTCT
>PXDR01000440.1 GCA_003566335.1 Cyanobacteria bacterium T3Sed10_344R1 | reverse complement strand
TGCGATCGCACTGGCAAGAATCACTGCCTCTTCTAGCTTTAGCCCTTCACTCAGCGCCGCAGCCAGCCCACCATTAAACGCATCGCCTGCCCCCACGGTGTCCACTGTTTTTACCGGGAAAGCAGGCACATGGAAACTGCCCTCGGGGCCGCTACAGTACGCCCCGAGGGCACCCATTTTGACGATTACCGTCTCGGCCCCGCGCTGCCGTAGGGCGGTTGCGGCGACCCCGGCGCTTTGCTTATCTGTCACTGACATACCCACAAGCTGCGCCGCTTCGGTTTGATTAGGCGTCAGGATATCGGCCAGGGTATAGAACTCTGACGGCAAGGGCGACGGAATAGGGGCTGGATCTAAAATCACCTTTACCCCAGCGGCTTTGGCGGCTTGAGCAGCGGCTAGCACAGTATCAATCGGCAGCTCAAATTGCAGCAGCAGAATGTCTGCTTTGGGCAGCAAAACCTTGAGCCGATCAACATCACTTTGATTAACCGCCCCATTTGCCCCCGGCACCACCACGATTTGATTCTCGCCATCTTCATTCACGGCCACTGCCGCCACCCCAGAGTGGTTGGCTAGGTCACACGTGATTGCCTCAACATCAACTCCCCCCTGCTGCAAGCTGCGAAGTAAGGTTTGACCAAAGGCATCTTCCCCCACCCGACCCACAAGTTGGGTGGGTACCCCCATGCGAGCTGCCGCTACGGCCTGGTTTGCCCCTTTCCCCCCAGGCATGGTGGTGAAATGCTTGCCCAACACGGTTTCTCCGGGGGTGGGAAGTCGGGTGGTCTGGGTAATCAAATCCAGGTTTAAGCTGCCAAAGACCAAAATCATCGAAACGTCCTAGGGGTGACTGTTTGTTTCATCTTCATCATCATCGTCATCGCTGTCCTGGGCAAATGGACTAGGGGGACGATCGGCGCTCCAGGCCCACCAAACGGCCTCGCATTTGCAGGCGTAGAACTCTTGCCATTTGCGGCTATGGTTTTCGGTGTAGACCGGGGCGCGGCGGTTAATCCAGGCTGCGATCGCATCCCCGCTAGCCGCCCCGCAGCTGGGACAGCAAAACTGACGGGCATGGACTGCGGATTGAGTCCAGTCAGGCGGCGTAGGAGAAAAAGCGTCAATAGACACAGGGCTGAACAGGAATAAAGGCCAGGGAATTAGGGGCAATTCAGGCAAGCTTCGGCAGGGCAATCCCAAAGCAGCCGTCGAGATCACTATCTGTCAGGATCACTCTCCAGGAGAGATCCCCGTCTGGGAGGTCTCTCCATCTGAGCAATCTATCTGAGCGATCATAGCCCGGGCTGATTATCTATCGAAGTTTTAAGCACAGCGGTGAATTGGCCCAGGCTCAGATATGTTGAGGGCGATTAGCAGTTTTTCGCAAAATCGTTAGTCACAGGGCTGGAGCGACGAAATCGGGGGAGATAAATTCCGTTCCCTCGGAATTGCTTCAGAACGCGGGTTACGTACTAGACTAAGGCGCAGCTTCTAAGCCAATCGGGGAAAGACGCGGGGTTTCATGCTGAATTTACTGTCATTAGTCGGGATTGCGGGCCTGTGCTTCATCGCATGGCTGGGGTCAGAAGACCGCTCGCGGGTGCCATGGAAAGTGATTATTTGGGGTGTGAGCCTTCAGCTTTTGATTGGCTTACTGGTCTTCCGAATTCCGGGCACTCGGGATTTGGTGTTGGTGGTCAATAACCTGCTGAACGGGGTGATTGATGCTTCGGAGGCCGGGGCGCGATTTTTGTTTGGCCCGATTTTTGTGCCGGAGCCTGGAGCTGCCAGTGGCCCAAGCGGCGCTGGTCGCTGGCTAGCTCGGGCGGTGACCCCAGCCTTTGCCCCAGTGGCAGGCGATCGTCTGGCCGGGGCCAATTTGGACATGGGCTTTATCTTTGCCTTTCGCTCCTTGCCCCAGGTGATTTTCTTTTCGGCGCTGATTGCCCTGCTCTACAACCTGCGGATTATCCAGCCGATTGTGCAAGTCTTTGCGCGGCTATTTCGCTCGGTCATGGGCATCAGCGGTGCGGAGTCCCTAGCTGGAGCCGCCAATATTTTTGTCGGGATTGAGTCTGCGATCGCAATTAAGCCCTTCCTAGCCAGCATGACCCGCAGTGAACTCTGCGCTGTGCTGTCCTCCTGCTTTGGCTCTATTGCCTCGACGGTCTTGGCCCTCTACGCCGGATTTCTGCGTCCCACCTTCCCCGCCATCACCGGCCACCTCATGGCGGCGTCGATTCTGACGATCCCCGCCTGCTTTGTCTTGTCAAAGATCCTGGTGCCAGAGCGAGAAGAACCCAAGACCCTGGGGCAAGTGCCCGAAGATCAAGTCACCGAGGGGGAAGGCCAAAGTCCGATGGACAGCCTGATTCTAGGCGCGCTTGACGGTGTGAAGATGGCGGTGGGAATTGCAGCAGTGATTGTGGCAATTCTGGGCCTCGTAGCCCTGCTGAACCTAGTTTTTGCCTCCCTCGCCGGACTGTCAGACAGCGACTTCGCCCCCCTAAGCTGGATTGGCATGGTCTTTAGCGTCATCACTATTCAGAACATCTTGGGGGCGATTTTCCTGCCCTTGACCTTTCTCACCGGAGTCTCCCTAGACTGGCAAGAGCTTTGGCAAGCCTCCAGCATCATTGGTCGGCGACTGCTAGAAACGGCGGTGCCGCCTTACCTCACCCTGGCGTCCCTATCGGCCCAGGGCACCATCAGCGATCGCTCTATGGTGATTATCAGCTACGTGCTCTGCGGCTTTGCCCACGTCCCCTCGGTGGGCATCTTTGTCGGCGGACTGGCTGGGCTGGTGCCCTCTCGCCGCAAGGACATTAGCGAGCTGGGCTGGAAGGCGCTGTGGGCTGGCACCCTGGCAACCCTGATGACCGGCTGTGTGGCCGGGTTCTACTTCTACGACGGGGTAGCAGTGCTAGGGGTACAGTAGGGACGTCTTGTTCCTGCGTCTGGCTTATGACTTCTGCGATGACCCCGGTGGTGAGCGCCCCCTGGCTATGGGCACAGCTTCAGTCTCCTGGTGAAGATGTGCCCCCAGATTCGCCGTTAGTGGTGGTAGATTGCCGCTTTTCCCTAGCCGATCCCCAGCTGGGACAGCGGCAGTATGCCGAAGCTCATATCCCGTCTGCCCAATACTTAGATTTAGAGCAGCATCTGTCTGGCCCAGTGCAGCCTCAATCCGGTCGTCATCCCCTGCCGGAGGTGGAGCAGTTCGTGCAAACCCTGGCGGCAATTGGCATTCAACTGGGCAAAACTCGGGTGGTGGCCTACGACGACAGCAAAGGGGCGTTTGCGGCCCGACTGTGGTGGCTGCTGGGATATCTGGGGCATGACGACATGGCGGTGCTGGATGGGGGCTGGCAAAGCTGGCTAGCCCAGGGCTACGACACGGCCACTGGCACTCCTGACTCCTCATCCTCCTCTACCCCACAGCCCCCAGTTCCCGCCCCCCGAACAGATTGGGTAGTGGATCGAGCCCAGGTAAAACTGCGATCGCACCTTACGCCCCTAATTGACTCCCGAGCTCCCGAACGCTACCGGGGTGAGGTAGAACCGATTGACCCGGTGGCTGGTCATATTTCTGGGGCAGAGAATGCCTTTTGGCATGCGGTGATTGATGACCAGGGCAAGCTGCGATCGCAGCCGGAACTGCAACAGCACTGGCAACAATTTGGCCCCACAGACCAAGCCATTGTCTACTGCGGCTCCGGGGTTACCGCTTGCGTCAACCTGCTGTCCCAGGCCGTGGCAGGCTATCCGCTCTCAAAGCTATACGTGGGGGGCTGGAGTGAGTGGTGCCGTGACCTTGACCCTGGGGAGACCGCCTCATAAATCAGATTGAACATTGGGGAGCCTGATTCTGGAGCCCCTCGTTCATGCAGGCTATGCCTTCCGTAATTTTGCTGATATTTTGCCCGCTACTGTGGAAACTTTAGTGACATTGCTGAGCCAGGTACGCTTACTGGCTCTCTAGACTGGCCGTGGGCCTAATTGCTGACCCGAACTTTGCCCCAAGTTCTCTCGTCTATTAGCTCACCCGCTGCTTGTCTGCTCGCAATTTTTTACGGTACTGAATAATGCGCAACGCTTGGCGAACCCCTCGACAGTCTTGGGGCTTGAGTTTGATGCTGATCAGTGTTAGTAGTTTGGTCACGCTGGGATCAGTTGCGATCGCAGCGCAACCACCTGAAACTGCGCCCTCAGCCACTAGTCGGAACTCTGAGCGAGAAGAGCAAATCGCCCAAGTCATTCAGCGGCGGGTCGTACCCACCGTGATTACGCCCAACGTCACCGTACCCAACTCTGGGACTCCCACAGCCCCAACCCCTGCGACGACCCAGA
>PXDR01000025.1 GCA_003566335.1 Cyanobacteria bacterium T3Sed10_344R1 | reverse complement strand
GCCCTGAAAAAATGAGATGGATTGGGGTCAACCGATGCCGATAGTATGGAAAGAAGACCGTCTGGAAAGGCGGTGCTGAGGGCTGGTGAAGGTCAGCTTTCAGGTGATTGAGCCAAATTGATGCAAGATTGACGCAAGTTGAGGGGAATCGGGTATGACGGCATCCACGCCTACATCGGCAGCGCCGAAGTTTTGTCAGGGAATTCGGTACTTTGCCGAGACGTTGCCGGGGTTTGATCAGTACGGCGGTGAGGCTGCGATCGCACCTCAGCAGACCGCGATTTCTTCCCCCAGCGATCCGGCGGCAGTCTATCAAACCCTGCTGGCAGCCGATGCCCTGCGCTACCTCACCCTCCACGTCACCAGCAGCAAAGCCTCCGGTCACCCTGGGGGATTTGCCAGTATCGCCGACACCATCGCCGCCCTGGTAATGCTGGGCCACAAGCATTTGATTACCGAAGTGGGCCACCATGCCCCCGGCTTCTACAGCAACGTGTTCCTCGACCAGTCCCTAGAAGACATGGGGATCGCCACGGTTGAGCAGATGTGCGATCGCTTCCGGGAAACCCACGGTTTGCTGGGGCACCTGTCCGGCCAAATCCCTGGCTTGCTCAACCCCGCTGGCCCCCTTGGTCAAGGACAGCACTTTGCCATGGCTGGGGCCAAACTCCATCCCGGCACCCTATTCCCCGTCACCATCGGCGACGGCGGTCTAGGCGAGCCCTACGTCATTAGCAGCATCGCCCACTTCAACACTGCTTACCCTGACGTCACCAACTTCCTGCCCATCCTGGTCTGGAACGGCTATTCCCAAGAACACCACAGCATGGTGTCCACCAAATCTAATGAAGAGATGGTGGCCTACTGGCGCGGCAACGGCTTTGCCAACGTCATTCTCGTCGATGCCAAAGACTACGACGACGCCAACCAGCCCGGTGCTTACGTGGACAGCACCGCCTTTTCTCTAGAAAAACGGCTGGCCTTTACCAAAGCGGTGCTAGAAGCCACGGACGAAGCCGCCAAAGCCGCCCTGGGCGGCACCCTAACGGTACTGATCATCAAGCAGCTGAAAGGCGCTGGGGTACACAAGCGGGGAGCCCAGTCCCACAACCTCTACCCAGGGGATACCGCTGAAAAAGACTACATCGCCAGCGCCCTAAAAACCCGCGCCCTCACTCCCGCCGCCTGGGAACTGGTGCGCACCAACTATGGCCGGGCTGGAGGTGGCCCCGCCGCCAAAACCGTCGCCACAGAGTTTGAGCTGGCCTGCCCCGATTTAGGAGAACTGCCCCTAAACGAGTTCCCGATGGGCGACAAGCAGGTAGCCACCACCGCAATGGGCCATCTGGTGGTGGCGGTTGGCAAAAAAGACCCGGCCTTTGTGGTCACCAATGCCGACGGCAACGCTGCATCCGGCATCAACAACATTAACCAGGGGCTGAAGATCGTTCACCCCACCCAGGACGACACCTATTTTCAGGGGCCAAAGGGCCAGGTTTATGAGCCCTTGAGCGAAGATGCCTGCGCTGGACTGGCTGCCGCCCAAGCCCTGTTTGGGGCGCGATCGCTCTGGTGTTCCTATGAATCCTTTGTGATTAACGGCCTGCCGATCTGGCAAACCGTCACCCAGGCCATGGCAGAACTGCGCCGTCCCACCCCGGCCACGGTCACCCTCTTTACGGCAGGTGCCCTAGAGCAAGGCCGGAATGGCTGGACTCACCAGCGTCCAGAGGTGGAAAACTACTTTGCCGGGATGATGCGCAACGGTAATGTGTTTCCCCTATTCCCCATCGACGCCAACAGCATTCAGGTCTGTTACGACTGGGCTTTAACCCAGAAAAACAAGGGGATCACGATTACCGCCAGCAAGTCGCCGCTGCCCATTCGCACCACCTTGGCCCAAACGCGCCAAAGTTTGGAGACTGGCGTGATTGAACTGCAGGCCACCCCAGGGGAGAAAACCGTAGTGTTTGCCGTGCTGGGGGATATGACCTTGATTCCGGTACTGGCAGCAGCGGAGACCCTGGCTGAGGCGGGGATTGGCTCTCGGGTTGTGTCCGTGGTCAGCCCTCGGCGGCTCTACCGCCCCACGGATGTCGCTTGGGAAGCCTGTTCGGCATCGGATGGACAGTTCCTCAGCGATGGCGACTTTGCCCAAGTGTTTGGCGGCGATGCCCTGATTGCCGTGACGGGGGGCAGCAGCGCCATGCTAGAGCCGGTGATGTTGCGAAGTAATTTGCCCCGAGACATGTTTGCCTGGCAACGGGGCGACACGGCAGCCAGTGCTGCCGCAGTCATGGCCCTAAACGGTTTGACGGCTGAGAACTTTGTCAGTCGGGCCAAAACCCTGCTGGGATAGGGACAGGCGCTAATCCAGCGCTAGTGCTGAAAATGCGAAATCCGACCGAACCTTAGAACTAAGACCCCAGCGCCGCAGGGAGCCAATGAGTTGCTCCCTGCGGTTTTACGTTGTGGGGTTAGACTGATCGCTTCCGGATTACATGGGGTGCATCTCACTTTCGCCTTCTTTCGCGACTTTGAGATGGTGCAGCTTTTTGATGCTGCCGAAGACTCGGAACTTCCGGCTCAGGCTGCGGCAGAGTGACACCATCAGCTCTCGCTCTCGAAAGACTCTTCATAAAGGGGAGCGAGTGTTTGCCAACTTGAAGGAAGGAGAACGCCGCGTTCTATCTGGCAAGCGTCGGGTATGGGGTCGTCGCGTGTACGTGGTGGCCACCCGGCTTGAGGATGGCGAACTGCTGATTCTAGCCATGAACCAGCACCCGGAGATTAAGCCTATGAGCATAGGCTTAAGGTTTTGGGGCTGCGATCGCACCTCGACCAGCCCAAGCGGCAAACAGACCGCCCGTGGCAAACATCAGCAGGCTGTAAATGGCCGCCGGAATCGCCATGGTGGAATTGTTCAGTAGGGTGGTGGCCAAGGTGATGGCTAGAGTGCCGTTTTGAATGCCGACCTCTAGGGTGATGGCGGTGGTGCGGGGCTGACTGAGTCGAGCTAGGGTTGCGATCGCAAATCCCAAAGCCATCGTGGCCAAATTTAGTCCTAGGGTGACGCTGCCCACCTGGGCAAAAAAGCTAATCACATTGGCCCGCTCTCGCAGCAGCACCCCGGCAATAATTAACACCAAAAACCCGAGGGAGAGCCACTTAATGCCGCCACTGGCCCAGCGGGCAAAGCGGGGTAGGGTGGCGTGCAGCACCATTCCCAGGGTGACTGGCACTAGGGTCACCGCCGCGATCTGGGCCACCGTGCCCCAAAACGGCAGCTCTAGGGGAGCGGTTTCTCCCAGAAAAGTAGCCATAGCCAGGTTGACCACGCGGGGAATTGTGAACACCGTCACCAGGCTGCTGACGGCGGTGAGGGAAATCGACAGGGCCACATCCCCCTTGCCCAAAAACGTAATCAGGTTCGAGGTGGGGCCGCCGGGGCAGGCCGAAATCAGCACCAGCCCCACCGCTAACTCTGGGGAAAGGGGGGCTAGAGCTGCGATCGCAAATCCGACTAGCGGCAACAACAGCAGCTGAGCCGCCAGGCCAATCACCGCCGCCTTCGGCGTTTCCACCACCCGCAGAAAATCCTTCACCGTCAGGGTCAACCCCATGCCCATCATGACGATAAACAGGGCCAACGGCAGAAACACCGAGGTTAAAAGATTCGCTTCCATAGTCCTCTCAAAGCAGTCCTCTAAAAGCCACCAATTTCAGCATCTTACCCCTGACCTTATCCCCACTCACAAGTTGCCGCTGATTCAAACCATAAAGCAGGTGAGCGAGTTGGGATTAAGAGCGATATGATTAACCCGCGTTTACCGCAATTAGGAGCGAGGGATCATGGCAAAGCAGACTTATACCGCCCAAGTTGGGGGACTGATTGACCAGCTCGACCTCTCCGATCTGCATAAACAGTCTTTAAAATCTCGCTGGTTACAGCAGGTTGACCAGCTAGAAGCCAAAGCCCAACAATCCCAGAAACGCTATTACAGCTATCGCCTCGTCACGATTGTAGGTAGTGCATTGGTGACTGGAATGCTGTTTTTCAGTGCCGGAACCCCCGCAGAGCCGGGTGAGGAAGCTGCCTGGCAACGCTGGTTTCCCTTTGGCATGGCTGGGTTGAGTTTAGTGGTGACCCTCAGCAGTGCGGTGGATGGATTTTGTCACTTTGGGGCTAGCAGCCGCCGCTATCGGCAACAGGCCGACGCCCTCAAAAGCGAAGGCTGGCAGTTTCTACAGCTTAGCGGCCCTTACCAATCCCTCGACAGCTACCACAGCGCTTACCCCTATTTCGCCAGTCAAATTGAAGTGCTGCTTCAGCCTGACAATAAGCTGGTTAGTCCCCATGTTAAGGT
>PXDR01000054.1 GCA_003566335.1 Cyanobacteria bacterium T3Sed10_344R1 | reverse complement strand
GTCTGGGGTATCCACCGTCAGCCCTTCTAAACCGCAATCGCTGGCCACAATCGGGATGCCCGTAGCCATGGACTCTAGGGTTTTGGTTTTGATCCCCAACCCCACCCGCAGGGGCACCACGCAAACCGTGGACTGGTGGAGATAGTCCACAATCGACGGCACCCGCCCGGTCACGGTCACCTGGGGCAGGTCATCCAGGGCTTTGACCTCTGCCACGGGCCGCGCCCCCACCAGACTCAGGGTGGCGTCGGGGTAGCGTTGCTGCACCAAGGGGAACACCTCTCGGGCAAAATAGCAGGCCGCGTCAATGTTGTGGGAGGAGTCCATCGCCCCGACAAAGATCAGCCGATGACCGCCGGGGTCTTGGGAGCGGGGGGTAAACGTTTCCAGGTCTACTCCGTTAGACACGATCGTGATGTTAGCTTCCGGAACCAGGGCCAGCAGCTTGTCCCGATCGTCGGGGGTGGTGGCAATCAGGTGGCTGAACTTACGGCAGTAGCGCTTCTCGTAGCGGGCTAGCAGGGGTAAGTAAATGCGATCGCGCCCCGGATTCTCTGACGCACCAGCTTCTAGGTGATTGCGCACCCAGCCGTAAACCGAGCTGTGAATGTCTACCGCCGTGGGCATCTGCCGGTGGAATTCTGGGCGAATGTAGATCTCATTCACGCTGTGCTCGCAGATGATCGCGTCGTACTGGCCCGAAGCCACCTGGTCATCCACCCAGGTCTGGATGGCGGGCACAAACCGATGCACCACGTTGGGCGGGGTGGCGGTGAGGGCAAACCGCAGCAGTCGGCCCACTTGATCCACCGGCCCGGTGGGGGGGGAGTCCGGCAGTTGGGGAAATACCTGAAGCTGGGTGACCCAATCCTTCAGGGCGATCGCATCTTCATCGGTGACCGCCGGGTAGCGATGGGTCGCCAGGATAATCTCATGGCCCTGCTGGTGCAGATATTTAATCAGGTTGAACGTGCGTCCTTCTGCCGCCCCACGACTGGGGGGGTAGGGAAACACGTTGAGAGACAGCATCAAAATACGCATGGGCAGCTAGAGCTAGAGAAAAAAATAGGAACGGCGCACTAGCCCTGGGGCGGTGCGGCAGAAATCGGGCTGGGGGCAGGCCAAGGGGGAATCTGGCGGGCATTGTCCGGCAGTTGGGCCTGTTGCTGGCCTTGGGTGCGCATCCAGCCGCAGTATAGGCCCACGGGGGTCATGACCAGATCAATCCCTGGGCCGCGTCTCAGCAGCAGTTTTATCATGGCCTTGGGCAAGTCCTTCAGCAGCCAGCGACCCAGCTGATAGCGAACTTCGTAGGCCGAAATTGGATGGGCTAGGTTCACCCCATGCAGGTCATGCAGATAGCGGTTAGAGGTGCCGTAGCGTCGCCACTGGCTGCGCAGTTCTTTTAGGCTGGTGCGGTGACGGTGGCGAATCACCGCCTCTTCTGCAAAGACTAACTGCCAGTCCCCCTGCCGCTGGAGCCGCCAGCACATATCCGCATCCCCCCCAGTGGTCAGGTAGGGCCGGAATAGGCCCACGCTGGGCAGTGCCGCCGCCCGGATTGCCAGGTTGGCGGTTTGGCCATAGGGGCAAAAGGGATGGGCTAGGGTGTCCTGCTGACGCAACAAGCCTTTGCGTTCGGCATACTTTTCCAGCCAAGTTTTTCCTGGCAGGGCGTTAATGCCTCCGGCGACCAGGCCCACCGCCGGATCTTGAAAGGGGGGAACCAGGTTGGCCAGCCAGTCGGGTTCGGGGTAGCAGTCAGCGTCGGTGAAGGCCAGAATCTCTCCAGTGGCGGCACGGATGCCGGTATTGCGGGCGGCGTAGGAGCTTTGGATGTCGGCTTCACGTAAGGGCCGCAGGGTGATGCCTTGGGCTTTGGCCTGGGCGGCGGCGGTTTGGAGTAGATCGGGGGTGCGATCGCAACTGGCATTATCCACCAGCAAATACTCCACCCGATCTGCCGGATAGGTTTGGGCCAGTAAACAGGCAATCAGCCCCGGCAAGTCAGCTTCGCCGTTATAGATCGGCACAATCACCGACACCATTGGACAATGGGCAGAATCAGACACAGACATGGCGGCAGAGGATACGGCGGCGGGGCGCTGCTTAATCTTCTCTGATTTTGCCGGACGCTTCCGGGAAAACCAGCAGGATTCCTCAGGATCTTCACAGGAGGCTTACCCAACCTCACCCCAGGCCAGTCCCGCCGTAAAGTGTACGCAGTTTGAACTGCGATCCCTACCCATGCCCTCACCAGGTGTGATACGAAAGGAGCAGACTCCCCACATCCCCCCCACTCCCCCGCCCACCGTGCCCAAAGTCAGCATTTGCATTCCCACCTACAATCGGGCCGACATTCTGCCCTATGCAGTCAACAGCGTGTTGGCCCAGACCTATGTCGACTTCGAGCTGTTGATCTGCGATGATGCCTCCCCGGATCACACCGCTGAAGTGGTGGCCCAGTGGGACGATCCCCGCATCCGCTACATCCGCCATCCCCAAAACCTGAAGCGCAGCCGCAATATGCGGGCCGGGTACGAGGCGGCAGTGGGGGATTATTTCCTCAAATTCGACGATGATGATGCCCTGACTCCAGAATTCTTGGCCAAAACCGTGGCGGTGCTGGACAGTCAGCCCCAGGTCGATTTTGTCTGCACGGATCACTGGGTGATCAACGCCCACAATCAGCGGGACGAAGCGGCAACCCAGGCCAACTCGGCCAAGTGGGGCAAGGATCGCTTAGGAGACGGCGTGATTGCCGACTTGGTCACCGAAACCTTTGAGCATCAGAGTTTGCAGGTGGGTTCGACCCTATTTCGCAAATCCTGCTTGGCGGCGGTGGACTTCATGCGGTTTGAGGCCGATGGCTGCGAGGATTTTGACCTGCTGGTGCGGCTGGCTTTGGCAGGCAAGGTGGGCTACTTCATCCCAGAACGGCTGATGGAATACCGCTTCCACGGTGGTCAGACCAGCCTGCGTCAGGACATCCACTTTTTGTCGGCCAAACTCCACTGTTTAGAGGGCTATCAGTTTGACCCCCTCCACCTAGAACAGTCCCGCCAGCGCAAAATGGCCGACCTAAAGCAGGTGCTAGCCCTGCGGTTGATTGAAAAAGGGGAAACCCAGCGAGGCCGTCAGCTCTTGGCAGACCTGAAGCAGGCGGGGCCGCTTTCCCGTCGGGCTCAGGTGGGCTGGGGCTTATCATACTTGCCGGTAGCCCTGCGGAAGCTGGTGTTCCAAGGGTTTCGCCAGGTGCGCACAAAGGACTACAGCGAACGGGTGCGCAATGCAGCAGGGTAAACCACAGAGCAACTCATGAAGCTAACCACCCGAGGCCATTACAGCGTTAAGGCCATGCTGGATCTGAGCCTGCAGCCAGGGAAAAAGCCGACGGCGGTAAGTGCGATCGCAGCCCGCCAAGACCTGCCCGCCCCCTATTTAGAAAAACTGCTGATCGAGCTACGCAAGGCCGGTTTAGTGGACTCCGTCCGGGGTGCCCACGGCGGCTATCGCCTCACCCGCCCCCCGGCCCAGATTTCCCTCGGCGAAATTTTGGCGGCAGTCGGCGAAACCATCGCCCCTCTCTCGGGCCATGAACCGACCGCCGACCAAGCCGAAGACTGGGTCACCTTCAGCGTCTGGCGACGGCTGCACCAAAAAATGAAGGATGCCCTCTACCAAATTTCCCTCGAAGATCTCTATTACGACGCCCGCAGTTGGCAAGCCGCCCAAGGCGACGGCGCGTCTTTTGTGGTGTGAGCGGTAGCTTGATGGCAGATATTCCGGGGCTGGTGATAGGGGTGCTGCTGCTGGCGGCGGTGCTGGATTTTTTGCTGGGAGATCCCTGGGGCTGGCCCCATCCGGTGCAGGGGATGGGGACGGTGATTCAGGGGTATAGCCAAGTCGCCCTGGGCCGGATTAAGTCGCCTTGGGGGCAGCGTCTGGCTGGGATCGGGTTAGGGCTGGGCCTAATTGGCGGCACGGGGCTGTTGAGCTGGGGGCTGCTGCGGCAGTTGGGGGGCTATCCCTGGCTGGCGCTGCCGGTGCAGACGGTGCTGCTGGCGAGTTGCTTTGCCGGGCGCAGTCTGCGGGATGCGGCTAAGGATGTGCTGGGGCCGCTGGAAGCAGGGGATTTACCTGGGGCGCGGCAGCGGCTCAGTCTCTATGTCGGTCGGGATACGGCAGATCTAGATCGCCCTGAAGTGCTGCGGGCAGTGCTGGAAACCGTCAGCGAGAATGCTACGGATGGGGTGCTGGCCCCCCTGTTTTTTGCTCTGGTGGGGGCGATACTGGGAGTAGGGCCAGTGCCGTTGGCTTTGGCGTATAAAGCGGCCAGCACCCTAGATTCGATGGTAGGCTATCGAGAATTGCCCT
>PXDR01000181.1 GCA_003566335.1 Cyanobacteria bacterium T3Sed10_344R1 | reverse complement strand
GTGAACTGAGTGGTGAACCCCAGTCCCTGGGCCAAAACCTGTGGGGGCTGCAGTTTCAATCCACAGCCCTTCTAGAGCGCAACTAGGATTTGCTCAAGCAGCTAGAGCAGCAGTATCTGCGCACCCCGTTTTTCAAAGCCGTCTATGGTCAAGAACTGGGAATCTTGCCCGGCATGGACAGCGCCCTGGCCCTCAACGCCATTCGCGAATACGACGCCAGCGGTCAGTACGACGTGATTGTCTATGACGACAACGGCAGTCAGCTAGCCCTGCGGATGTGGGGAATGCCGGAGATTCTTAGCTGGTATTTACGACGATTCGAGCAAGTCTTTACCACCTCAGACTTTTATCGTGCCGTGTCTCCCTTCTTCCAGCCCGTGGCTGGGGCCGTGCTGAACGTTAGCGGGTCGGTCAATGACCTGATTAATCAACCGACCAATCAGGCCAACGACTTTTTGGGGGCGGGCCGCTTGGCCATTAACGATCCCAACCGGGTGGCGGCGTATCTGGTGACCACAGCAGATCCAGTAGCGGTAACCACGGCCCATCATCTTTGGGGCAGTGCCCAACAGGTGGGGTTGACGGTGGGCGGGGTGCTGGTGACCGCCGGTTCAGTTGAGGCTGACATCACCGAGCGGTTCGCACCGTTGCCAATCACGGCCTTACCCACCTGGACATCGGGAGAATGGCAGGCTCAACAAGATGCTCTGCCTGATTTAATGGCCCAGACTACCCAAGTGCCTCGGCCCATCACTGTGGATGAAGCCAAGCGGCAGGTAAGCCTGTTTTTGCCAGGGTTCGACAAGCAGCAGGTGAAGCTCACCCAGTACGGCCCAGAGGTCACCATAGAAGCAGGGGATCAGCGTCGGAATGTATTTCTGCCGCCCAGTCTCAGCGGTCAGGCGGTGACGGGGGCGAAGTTTCAGGATGGGTATTTGGTGATTAGCTTTTAGCTTTATGGCTATTGGCTGTTGGCTATAAAGCCCGGCGGGCATGGCTGCGCTAAGGCTGTTGGCTGTAGAGTTTTTCGAGATGGCTAGCTAGGTTAGCGTTTTAATTTGCCTTTCGGTTGGGTTTGCGGCCTATTTGCGGGTGGCCTGAGTAGACTGGATCAAAAGGTGGATGGGGCGGCTGGGAGTCGCTGTATCCGGTTCGTCTGTATGGCTTGCTTAGGTTTGTTTTTTCGCGCTGCTTTTTTCACGCTGTTTTTCACGCTGTATTGTTCACCCAGTATTTAGTATTTGTTCATGGCTGATCCTTCTGCACCGGTTCCGGCTGACGTTTCTCCAGACTCTAATCCTGAGACTGCCCAAGCTGCTGAAGCAGCGAAGGGAAGCGGTAAGACCCGCCAGTTGCTCGGGATGAAGGGGGCTGGCAGTGGCGAGACTTCGATTTGGAAGATTCGCCTACAGTTGATGAAGCCTATTACCTGGATTCCCTTGATTTGGGGCGTGGTTTGTGGGGCGGCGTCTTCTGGTGGCTATGTCTGGAGTGTGGAGCATTTTCTGGCGGCGGCGGCCTGTATGTTGCTGTCGGGGCCGCTATTGACGGGCTACACCCAAACCCTGAATGACTTTTACGACCGCGAAATTGACGCGATCAATGAGCCCTATCGCCCGATTCCGTCGGGGGCGATTTCGGTGCCTCAGGTGGTCAGCCAAGTTTTGGTGCTGCTGGGGCTGGGGATAGGGGTCGCCTATGGCCTAGATCGATGGGCCGGACATGAGTTCCCGGTGGTCACGGTGCTATCTCTAGGCGGAGCGTTTTTGGCCTATATCTATTCCGCACCGCCGCTGAAGCTGAAGCAAAACGGCTGGCTGGGGAACTATGCCTTGGGGGCAAGCTACATTGCCCTGCCCTGGTGGGCGGGTCACGCCCTGTTTGGCACCCTCAACGCCACGGTAATGATCTTGACGTTGATCTACAGCATGGCGGGTTTGGGCATTGCTGTGGTCAATGACTTCAAGAGCGTAGAAGGCGATCAGCAGTTGGGGCTAAAGTCGCTGCCGGTGATGTTTGGTATCACTACTGCCGCCTGGATTTGCGTGCTGATGATTGATGTCTTTCAGGGGGGCATTGCGGCTTACCTGATGAGCATTCACCAGAACCTTTATGCGGTGTTGCTGATTTTGCTGATCATTCCTCAGATTACGTTCCAGGACATGTACTTCCTGCGGGATCCCCTGGAGAACGATGTTAAATATCAGGCCAGCGCTCAGCCGTTTTTGGTGTTTGGCATGTTGGTCACGGCCCTAGCCCTCGGCCATTCCGGGCTAGTCTAGCGGCTACAGCCCCATCCCCAGAACGGGCACCGCCTACTCTCTCTGTAGTGATTCAGCCCGTAGGATGGGCATCGCCCACCAGCTTCAATCCAGTCCTAATTCAGTGAAGCCTGCAGTCGGTTCAGCAGCCATAGAATCAGCAGAGAGTTAGACCCAGGGGCATTGACATCAGGCCGATATCAGATCGTTTTATCAATCGCCCCTTCCGCCTTAGTAAATATTCTTGGTAGATTACACACACCTGTAGCCAAGTTTTTAGACTAGGTAAGCAGGGTTGTGGCCGAGAAAAGGTGCGATCGCAACTGTCAGGGAACAGCATCTGAGCGTCTGTGGCGGTATCTGTGTCAGTGTCTGTGACGGTAAGGATGTGATGGTGTTAGAGGAGTTGCAGTGACGGATTTCATCTCAAGGCTGAGACATCTGTCTGATTCGGTCAGTGGGTTCCAAGATCCGACTGAGGCCAAACGGCGGGGACAACCCCAAGCCGCCATCCAAGGATCTGAAACAGCGGCACAGCCCCAATTTTCAGGCCAAACCCAGGTACCTCGGCCAGCCAAGACTGCCCGAGTTAGTTCCCAAACGCCACCGCCGCAAGCACCGCCACCGCTGCCCTATCGGCGACGGCTCTACAGTCGTCCCCTGTTCTGGCTAGTGCTGTTGCTAGGCACCGGAATTGCGGGTGGCGTCACCCGTTCCTACCGCATCCTGACGGCGGTGAATGAGTCTTTGCCGGATGTGGGGTCAGCCGTTACGTTCCAGCGCGGCGGTACCCTAACCCTCAAGGCGAGCGACGGGAGTACGCTGCAAACCCTGGGGCCAGCCACGCGCCAAACGGTTGCGATCGCAGACATCCCCCCGGAGCTAATTAACGCCTTCATTGCCGCTGAAGATCGGCGGTTCTATGAGCATGACGGGGTGGACTATGCCTCCATTGTGCGGGCCAGTTGGGCTAACCTCCGCAACCGGGACGTGGTGGAAGGAGCCAGCACCATCACCCAACAGTTGGCCCGCATTGTCTTTCTTGATCAAGACCGCACGTTTCAGCGAAAAGTGCGGGAAGCGTTGCTAGCCCGCAAGATCGATCGGGAATTGGGCAAAGAACGCACCCTAGACCGCTATCTCAACCTGGTTTATTTGGGGGCAGGAGCCTATGGCATTGGCGATGCCGCCTGGATTTACTTTGGCAAATCAGTCGAAGACCTCACCCTGTCGGAGATGGCCTTAATTGCAGGCATGGCACCGGCTCCGAGTTTTTACTCGCCGTTGGTGAATCCGACTGCAGCGCTGCAACAGCGCAATCTGGTGCTGAGCCGGATGGAAAATACGGGCGTGATTACGGCCCAAGAAGCGGCGGAAGCTCGGGCTGAAGAGGTGGCAACGACGCCGAATGAGCCGCTCTATCTCTACAGTGAGTTTCCCTACTTCACTCAGTTTATTCAGAAGCAGTTGGCGGAAATCTTGACGCCCGAAGAGCTGGAGCAGGGAGGGCTGACGGTTGAAACCAGCCTGAATGTCCAGTGGCAGCGCATGGCAGAGAACACGGTCGAAAATGCGATCGCAGGTCTGGGGAGTCGTCAGCGCTTTGGTCAAGCCGCGCTAGTCGCCGTAGATCCGCGCAATGGCGAAATTAAGGCCATGGTTGGGGGCAATGACTTTAACGAAAGTCAGTTCAACCGGGCGGTGCAGGCCGATCGTCAGCCTGGATCGACCTTCAAAACCTTTGTCTATGCGGCTGCGATCGCAGCCGGGATGTCGCCCTACAAGCCCTATACCGATGCTCGGTTCGTGGTGGATGGCTATGAACCCAAGAACTTTGGCGGGGGCTATCGGGGCAACGTCAACATGCGAGAAGCCCTGGTGTCGTCCATCAACATTGTGGCGGTCAAAGCCCTGATTGACGTCGGGTTTGACCCTGTGGTCAACCTGGCCCGGAACATGGGGATTGAATCAGAGCTGGTTCCCACCTACTCCATGGCCTTAGGCGCATCAGAGGTCAACCTGCTGGAATTGACCAGCGCCTACGGCACCTTGGCAAATCGAGGTCAACACGTGAAGCCCCACGGCATCACCCGGATTACCAACAGTGCCGGAGACGTGCTGTACGAGGTGGAGCGGGAAG
>PXDR01000135.1 GCA_003566335.1 Cyanobacteria bacterium T3Sed10_344R1 | reverse complement strand
CCAAAGACAGCGGCCTGGTTCGCAGTGAAGGCAAAGACTACGTGGTGCAAGAAGGGGACGTGATGCTGTTCCGCTTTAACGTCTAGCGATCTTGCCGTAGCCCGTTCACCAGCAGATTGGGCATCACCTCATCGTCCCAGGTGGGGGGCTGCTCCCCCAGCCGGACAATCACCAGGTCTTCCTCGGGCACGCCGTAGACTCGCTGGAGATGCCTGCCGTCGAGGTACCAGGTGTTCACGGCAAAAGGCCTAGAGGCCGCTCGATCCACCGTGGGATAGTCGGGGGGGCGGGCTTTTACCCACAGGTGATAGCCGAATGTGTCTTCAATCGGAGAAGGCTGCTGCATTTTTTCGATCCAGGGGGCAGGCACCACCGAACCCCCGGCGGTTTCGCCTTGGTTAAGCATCATCAGCCCTAGCCGCCCCCAGTCTTCAGCGGTGGCAAAGAAGCAGCAAAAGGTTTTGGCTTCGCCCCCTGGCCGATCGAGCCAGATGGCCCCATCTGCGGCAGCTACCGGCTGCCACAAGCGGCTGGAGAGATAGTCTACAAAGCTTTCTCCAGTCGCTCGGGTCAGTATCAGGCTAAGGATTTGGGTGTTGACGTTGTTGTACTCGTAACGCTGTTGGGCGGCCCGTACTATGGGCACTCGCAGGGCTGTGGCATTGACCCGAGAGCCCATATACATTTTCACCAGATCGGAAAACGGGGTGTTAATCCGGTCGTCATTCCGCAGCCCCGAGTGCATATACAGCAAGTGTTCGAGGGTGAGTTTGCCCCGCACATCTTGCCGCCACTCCGGCAGATAGTCCCCAACTTCGTCCTGCACGGAGCCAATGTGCCCTTCTTCAATGGCGATGCCGATCAACAGACCCACCAGGGTTTTGGTCATGGACATGCCGTTGCTGATGGTTTCGGGGGTGTAGCCTTGCCAGTATTCTTCTAGAACCACATCCCCCTGGTGAATCACTAGCAAAGCCGTACTGTTGCGTTCGGCGGCATAGTCCCTGACCTTATCTAAGGCTGCGGTGAAGTGAGTGCCAGTGGGCGCGCGTCTTGGGAATGCTGTGCCGCCACCGCCTGGGACGGAGGCTAAGGGGGCATACCAATCGGTGCGGGTAATGGGGGTGGCGGGATAGGTGGCCGCTCGCTGCCACAAGCGCCAGTCCATTGACATGAATCCGAACAAGAGAAGACCTCCCAATCCAAAGCTGATAACGGTTTTCGGTCGCATACACCGTTAGTTATTCCGCTAATTCAGCCTAGATCACGATGCCCTTGGTTTGTGCCGGATGACTGTTCAGAAGCGGCCCATTAGTCGGACAGTTGCTCAGGATCAATGCCGAGTTCTTGCAGTTTTGCCGCCATGCGATCGCTGCGCTGCCGTTCTGCAACGACAACTTCTTCTGGGGTGGGCACCAGCGCCCCCTCCGGGGTGAAAAACCGCAGTTGCTGGTCATGGACGCCCAGAAACAGCTGAAGCTGCTGGCTCCACAGCCGTCCCTCGGCAGTGGGCTCTAAGGGCACATATTGCCCATCCACTAGGTGAAACCCAGCAAACTCTAGGCTATGCGGATCAAACCAAAAGTAGTCTGGCGTGCGGAAGGTGTCTTGATAGAGCTGCTTTTTCAGTCCCCGATCGACGGTGGCGGTGGAGTTAGACAACAACTCCACAATCACGTGGGGATACTGGCCATTTTCTTCCCACACTACCCAGCTTTTGCGGGGGCGTTTTTCGGTGCCCAGCACCACGAAAAAATCTGGCCCGCGAAAGTCTTCTGACTTGCGCTGGTTGGGGCTGTAGTAAACCGTCAGGTTGCCAAAAGCATAGAAGTCTTGGCGGTCTTGCCAGAGCCACTCCAGACCCTGAATGAGCAGCAAAATTTGGCGAAGATGCAGTTCAGTTTCCACAGGGGGCTCCTGACTTTCGAGATCGCTGGGGGGAAAACTAATTTCTGCGGAGTTGACCGCTGCGGGTTCGGTTGCGGTCTGGGGCGAGGTGGTGGGAACAGACATGGCAAGAACCTGCTAGCTGTTGGCCTCAGTGTAGCAAGGGCAAGTTGTGGGGACGTTTGGCTTAACACTGCAAAGTCTGGCGCAAGTCAGCTAAGGCTTGCCGGGGGAAACGACTCCCCAGTTGTTCGAGGGGGAGCAGCCAGTCGCATAATCTTTGGGACGCATACAACTGTCGTTGGGCAGCCTGCTGAACCATCCACAGCAGACCATGACAGTTCACGTTCTCTCGCTCGCACAGATTTCGCAGGGGCTTTTCATTGGTGAGCAAGGTGCGTTGAAAGGTGCGGGCGTAGTAGAAATTCAGGCTGTCCTGGAGGCTTAAACGGCTGGTTTTGAAGGGCTGAGCCTGGATAATCCATTCGGTTTGGCTTTCAATTTCTTGAATGCCTGTCGAGTGAACCTGGGCGATTAAGTCTGGCGGAGTTTGGCACTCTAGCAGCACAACATCTAGGACTTCTGAGGGGCCGATCTGTGGCAATAGCTCTAAGCCTTGCACGTAGCCCAGGTCAATCAGAATGTTGGCATCCACTAGAAAAGTCAAGATTGATCCACCTCGATCCAGTTTTTAAGCTGGGTGCGAACGGTGTGCAGCGGACAGCTCAAGACTTCTGCCGCTCTGGAGGTGGTGATGTCTTCTTGCACTAAGGCGCGGAAGGTTAGGCGTTGCAGGCGCGTTAAGGTCGAGGGCTGAGGAAGCTTAGGCGCTTCGTCCCGTCGCCCGTATTTTTTGTTCAGCCAGCCCATTTGCTGGCCCATTTGAGTTTTGCTGATCAGCCCTAGTTGGGCTGCACGATACAGCACGGCGCGCAGACTGACGGCATATCGCCGTTTGATGTCGGCTAGCAGAGGTTCTGGCAGCCAGCGATTGCGGTAGCCGTGGAGTTCTTTCCGCAGAATGGGGCCGGAAAGTGCGATCGCACCGGAGAGATGATCCGCCGCTTTTTCGCGGGGATCTTTTTTCAGGGTTTTGCTGAGCGGCTCAAAGGGTTTTCTGTAGTCTTGGCGGTGAAAAATCAGGTGGGCTAGTTCGTGGAGTGCGGTGTGGAATTGGCGTTCGGTCGGGTGACTGGCGTTGACAAAGATAACGGCTCCTAAGCTGTCGGTGTACGCGGAGAAGCCAGAGACATCTTCTGGCAAGGGGGCGGTGATGACTTTTAGCCCTTTGCTTTCTAACAAGAAGAATACATCGCCTAGGGGGGTGAGTTCACTCACGCCTAACCAGGAGCGAACGTCTTGGGCGACTTCCTCGACTAGGTACTCGTCATAGCCCTGTAGGGGGCGCTGCTCAGGCAGGGCAGGAACTTCATTTAACAGCCGTTCGATGGCGGCATAGTCTAGGGCTTTTTGGGTTAGCTGTTGACGCAGGGCTGGGGTGAGGGCTCCAGGTTGATCGGCCCGGAAGAGTAGACCGATGTCTGCATTGGCGTCTTGAGTGGGTTGCTCTGGCAAGAGCAGGTCAACGGCGATCCCCAGCGCTTTGGCAATTTTCGTCAGATTAGCCAAGGTCGGGGTGCGCTCTCCCGTTTCCCAAGCTGCGATCGTCTGCCGGGTCACGCTGATTGCCTCCCCCAACTGCTGTTGGGAGAGACCTGCTTGCTCTCTAAAGGCTTTGAGCGTGGAGACGGCTTGCATCAGTCGCGCGACAAATTGAGCGAATTCTATGAGCCTATGTTAGATCTTCTGAAGAATATTTATGCCCTTGTTGTTCGATTTGTATAACATTACCTGATCTGAATTTAGATCAACACCACACCCGTTCGACTTGGCCGGGGATGGACTCGCCGAGCCAGGCGGTGTTGGTGGATTGCGATCGCAAATTAGCCGCAGTAACCGTCCAAGTCGTGGCGGGGTCAAACAGCACGAGTTCGGCGGGGTGGTGGGGCTGGAGTTGGGCGGGGGCTTGGCTGAGGCATTGGGCGGGTTGGGTGCTGAGGGCGCGCCAGAGGGTAAGGGCGGGCCAGTCGCCGGATTCGACGAAGCGGTGCCAGAGTAGGGGCAGCATTAGCTCTAGGCCAATGACGCCGGGGGGGGTGACGCCGAAGGGGACGGTTTTTTCTTCGTAGCTGTAGGGGGTGTGATCCACTGCGATCGCATCCAAGACCCCATCTTTGACAGCCTGAATCAGCGCGGCTTGGTCAGCGGGGGTGCCTAGGGGGGGAGTTACCCGCAGGTTAGGGTCGTAGGTGTTGAGGTCAGCTGTGGATTTCAGCAGGTGTAGCCAGGTGGTGCTGGCGGTAATCGGTAGGCCGATGACTTTGGCTTGGGCAATTTGGGCGACGGCTCGGGCTGTGGAAATTCGCTGCAGGTGAACTGGGGTGCCCGTGAGGGCAACGGCTTCTAGTAAGGTCGCGATCGCACTGGATTCAGCAATCGCTGGGGCACCGGGCAGACCCTG
>PXDR01000502.1 GCA_003566335.1 Cyanobacteria bacterium T3Sed10_344R1 | reverse complement strand
TGTATCCATTGAATGTTCCCCAACAGCGGCACTTCGCCAAAGTAGTTGAGGGTTTCCACAAATCGTCCGATGTCCCAAAAATGGGGCGTGTTCTGGGTCATGGGTTTTCCTTATTTGAACTAACGGCCTGCTTGCTTGCGGTTAATTGGCTTGTCTTTAACTTATTTGCTCTTAATCTATTCGCACGTATCTTCTATTCGCACGTATCTAAAGGTTAGGTCAATCGCCCGCAGGTTTAACAGTCCCACCATCTCCCCATCCCACCACCCCGCCATCCCACCAAACCGCCGGGATCAGTTGAGGGTGAACAGTCTAGAAATCCGGCATTGGTATGCTGGGGAGGCTGTTGCCTGCTGCCACCGTGATGATGGAATTTAACCTCAGCCAAAATCAGGTCAATCTCCAGTCAGAGATTGAGGTGCTGGAAGTTCACCAGATGACCCAAGATTTTCGCCAAGAGGTCAACACCCGTAACGCCTGGGAAACTCACTGCAAGTGGTACGAGGCGATCGCAAGGCAGCATAAAAAAGAGCTGGCTGCTATGACGGATGAACTGGACATCTTTGCCTGGATTCAGCGGCGCTAGGATTCCGCGAACGAACTCCGCTAACGGGCGTTGATCCTGGAGCGGCGGTTTGGGTCGGGGGAAAGAATGCGATCGCACCACGGCTGCCACCGCTCTCGATGGAGGCTAGCCCACACCACTAGCGCCAACATCCCGACACAGCCCAAGAGGAACACCTGGGCCACGGTTGCCACACTGCCGTCGGTATAGTGTCTGGCCAAAATCACCCAGTCTGGGGTTATCCCTCGCGGATCGACATAGCGAGCCCGAACCTGGGCATCAAACGCCAAACCTTGGGCATACATGACGGTTCCCCACCAGAGGCCAGCGCCTAGAAACCCGTAGATCGGTGGCTCTGCCTGGGTGCGACAGTTCGAAGCCGTCACTGCCCGAAATAAAAATAGGCAGCCCATGCCTAGCTCTAAGCCGTGGCCCATGGCGACGATCAAGTCATCATGTAATCGGGTGAACGCCATCACCCCATAGATCAATAAAAAGACCAGCAAACAACGCAGCGCCAAAGGGTTACGGCGATAGCGATTATAGATATAGACCACCCCTATGCCCAGGGCACCCAACATCAGCCAACTGCGCGCAGCCCGACGGGTGATGCCGCCACCGTGGATAAAGTCCAAAGACGGGATCGCTGGATAGCCGAAGCCCCAGGCAATAGCGGCATGGCCCAGTTCATGCACCATAATTTGGAACGGCGACAGCAGTATCCTCCAGAAGATCCAGCCGATAATCACCACCGCGAACCCACCAATCAGGTTGCGCCAGGCTAGGGGGCGCGAAGACTGGGGCCAAGACGCTTCTGGGTCGGGGCCATCGGGGAAATACAGATCCGCGTCAGGCGGCTGCGGGGACGGGTGAGTGGATGGATGCGGGGGCTGGTGGGGGTGCGATCGCCCTAAATTCTGGCGCACTAAGTTCTGAGCCATCGGATATTGAGTCTGGGCTTCAGGAAATGGCGACTGGGACTGCCCCAGTTCATCCGCCGCTGATTTATTCACCGCCGATCTCTGCGATCTTTCTGACCTTTGCGATCCCTTCGATCGTCTACCTAGCTTCGGCTCCTGCGATAAGGGCCGCTCCTGAACCGTGGACTTTGCTCCCTGGGGCTTCAGCTCAATCACTTGCTGCCAGCGGGGCGGGGCTGTTTCTGCCGTGTGGCCCTGCACGTCCACTGCTTCCCAGGGCATCGGCGGCCATTGGTCCACCTCCGATCGCAGCCGCCAAAGCCCCGTACCCAGGTCTTCTACGGTGCCAATCAACTGTACGGTTAGCCGCTGATCGGCCTCAGCCACCGTAAGTTCTAGCGCGGCCTCCTCTGCCACCGCCTGATGCAGCAGGGTACTAACCGCGATCAAGTCTCCCCCAGCCGCCTGGGTACGGAGGGCCGCTTGAGCTGTTTCTGAGTTATCCCATACGGACATGGGGTTTAGCTCCTGTCTAGTACTAATCTCGCGCCCGATTTCAAGTCCAATCTAGCCCGTGGAAAATCATCACCCACCCTCAAGATGGCCCAAAAATGATTCGCTTAGCTTATCGGGCTAATCCTTAACGATTTCTTGAGCTAATGCCCGTTGATCCCTACAATTAGACCAGTTTTTGGCCAGCGCATTTATCGGGTCACGTCAGTGCTCAGCAAGTCTCATTGCACTTTTGGCTAACCTTAGGCTCCCGGCCCTAGCCCCCCGCTTCAATCAATTTACCCACCTTAGTATTCCCAGGAGGCTCCATGTCCAACCGTCCCATTATCCTTGGCATTGTGGGCGATAGTGCCGCCGGGAAAACCACGCTCACCCGAGGCATTGCCCAAATCTTGGGAGAAGACCAAGTCACGGCTATTTGCACCGACGATTATCACCGCTACGATCGACAGCAGCGGGCCGACAAGGGCCTTTCAGCCCTGCACCCCGACTGCAACTATATGGATATTATCCAGCAGCACCTCAGCCTGCTGCGGACGGGGCAGCCCATCCTCAAGCCGATCTACAACCACTCCACCGGTCGGTTTGATCCCCCTGAGTACATCGAGCCCAAGCGGTTTGTGATCGTTGAAGGGCTGCTGGGCTACTACACTCGGGCCGCCCGTGAGAGCTATGACGTTAAGGTTTACCTTGCCCCGCCTGAGTCGGTGCGGCGCAACTGGAAGGTCAACCGCGACACTCGCAAGCGGGGTTATGAACCTGAGCAGGTGCTGAAGCAGCTTGACCAACGAGAGCCAGATTCTGATGCGTTTATTCGGCCCCAGCGTCAGTGGGCTGATGTGGTAGTCAGCTTCTATCCCCCAGAAGCAGATGCTGAGCAAGATGATCTGCTGCTAAACGTGCGGCTCGTGCTGCGGCCCACTATTCCTCACCCCGACCTAGTGCAGATGCTCGAAGGTGCCGGGGGCAACCTAGAAGCTGCCATTCGCCTAGAGCTAGACCGCGATATGGGCAAGCCCGTGGATGTGTTGGAAGTAGACGGTCACGCCACCGCCGACCAGGTGCAGGCATTGGAGCGACTGCTGTGCTCTGAAGTGCCCTATCTCGGCCAGTTTTGCAGCCTACAGGGCAACGAAGACATCGGCAAGGTCATCGGCACCACCGGAGAAATGCTGCAAAGCTATCCCCTGGCCCTCACCCAACTGCTGATCACCTACCATATGCTCAAAGCCGCCAAAATCCACCAATGATCGGGATTGGGGAGAATTGACGCGCACCAGCAATCTGTCAAGCTAGGGTCTCCAGAAAACTGGCGAAGTGCTCCAGTTCTGTTTTCACCTGCTGATGGGTTGCTGGAAGCTGCTCAACTAGAAGCGCAATCTGCTCGGCATCGAGGTTAAACGTGTAGACGTTTCGGACGACGTGGCGAAATCCTCGGTATCGATCTAGTGCGTTACGGGCTTCTAAACTCAGAACGGCTGGCCGGACTGTGGGAATCTCAGCAGTCATTTGCTGGAGCAATTCTCGGTGCCACATGGCCCCTGATGGTTTGACCTGATCAACCTGGTCAGCGATGAGTTCTAATAAACGTTCAACCCCAGCATAGAAACTGTGCAGATTCAGGGCTACAGCATCTACTAAATAGTCCTGGTCTGATGATTGCGGGGCTTGGCGACGCTGCCAGATCTGGTTGATCCGTTCGACGAGGAAGGTAATTTCTCCGAGTTCCTGGCGGATGCGTCCGGCTGTGGCCCGATAGATTGCCTTCATATAGCGATCAAATCTGATTTTTGAAATGAGCGAACCTTGCTGGGCAAGGCTTCCAGGCGGCATCTTGTTCAATGGTCAGGCCGGGTCGCCATAGCACCTTGCCTTGTTCCAGAATTGCGGTCTTGAGGCTGGGTTTGCAGTGTTCTAGCTGCACCAAGTCAATTTTGAAGGGGGACAAGTCCTGGAGTTTTGCCACGGCGGTGAAGTAATCGAGCGGCGGTAGTCCCCCGACTGCCAAGTCAAGGTCAGAGGCGAGATGAAACCGCGATTGATCCAGCAATGAGCCAAACAAAATGACTGGGTTGGCCGAAAACTCTTGTTTTAAGAGCTGAGTTGCGGCCTCGACGGTCTGCTGCGCTAGCTCGTACCGTTGGCGTAACGCTTGCTCTGTTTGGGCCTGGCGTTGGTTCAGGGTTTGGCGAAACACAGCTAGTTCTTCTGGGCTCGGGGTACGCATGACGGAGTCCTCCTGCTCTCAGCTTACTCAGTCTGGACGGTGGTTAGACCTGCTGCTTAAAACTCCCGTAAGAACTTCCCTGAGAACTCCACTAAGATAGATCGGTAACGACTTGTAACGTCACGGCGGGCAGAGAGTTTATGGTTGCCGCAGTATTGGTGGAAGGTTTGCAGAAGCGCTACGGCGAGGTGGAAG
>PXDR01000123.1 GCA_003566335.1 Cyanobacteria bacterium T3Sed10_344R1 | reverse complement strand
GCTTCAACTGCCCTACCAGAGCGTCTCTGACGGCCCCAAAGTTGGGCTGCACTGTCGGCTGCCAGTGCTGCAAATGGCCTATACCCAACTGGTGTATCGGGCGGGCCTTACCCTGGTCAACGCCACCGCCCCCAGTGACCGGCCCAGTGACCTGCTGATCACCGATCAACCGGAGCGGGTGACCAGCGGCCCTCGAACGATTTGGCTGCACCACGGGCGTCACAGCATTCCCCCTGGGGTCGATGGCGTGGTTACCCTAGCCACCTCAGCCGAGCTGCTGCGCCAACTGGTCGAGGCCCTGTTGACCGAGCAGCCCATCCCAGCGGACTGTGCCGTGCCTCCCCTCACCCTGTCCGACCGCGAGCAGGAAATTATGGCGCTGCTAGCCCAAGGGCTGCGCGATCGCGATATTGCCCAGCAGCTCCACATCAGCGAAAGCACCGTCAAGTTCCACGTCAACAACAGCCTGACCAAGCTCCAGGCCAAAAACCGCTATGAGGGGGTCTATCGGGCTGCGATCGCAGGCAATATTTGAGTCCAAATACCTCCGACGAAAGACCTCGAACAAAGACCTCGGAGGTTTGAAAACCTCCGAGGTCTAGCCCCCCTACCGCCTCACAGATCTTTGCCTTGATAATGCTTGCACTCGCCGCAGGGGCCGAAGGGGTTGATGGCGCAGCGCAAATAAGCAGATCGGGCGTTGTGTTCGCAGGTGATGTCGCCAATCACCCAATCCAAGCCATCCACATAGCGCCGGTCTGCCACCGGAGGCACAATCAGCTCACGAAATTGCCGCCGCTGCACAGCATCTAGGGCGAGGGCAAACTGGGCGGCATGGCGGGGCTGCGATCGCCAGCTAATCCAGGCAGAAATTGCGGCTGGCGTCAGACCCAAGAATAAAATAAACGCTGCTGTCAGCATGGCGAGGGTATAGATGAAAAGTGGCTAATTGACTCCAGGCAAGCGATTGAGGGTATTTCCAGCCTACCGCAATCAAAAACCTCGGAGGTCTAGACGCCCCCATGCTGGGCTTGACACGCCTCAAAACCCCCCTTAAAATCGCTTGTCATAGTTGCAAAATCGTTTGCAGCTCTGTCCTCTACCGACGCAATTACTAGAATCCAAAAATTCGGCGCTGCCCGATGGTGTTGGCTCACCACCAGGCAGTAATCACCCCCAGATAGGCCCGCTATCTGGTGGCTGGCGTTAGTTTAACCCGGCCCCCTGACAGCACCGCTTGCCATGCGCGATTTTCCAATCCGCACGGCCTGCTATGGGGAGTCGGGTTTTTAGGTTCTGGTTTTTCTTCTGTTGTTTACCAGAGAGAACCAGACTGATGTTTAATCCCAATTCTGCTGATCCCAATTCTGCGGCCAGTGGTTCTGGCAATGGCGGCGATCGCGGCGACAATCGCCCGGTGGCTGGGGATCCATTTCCGATTGGATCTCCTGACATTCGCCATGTCTTGTTTGGCCCCGAAGCCGCTGTCCGCCTGACCATCGCCAACCTGCACCGTCGCGGCTATGCCGAACCCAACGACTGGTGCAAACCCCAACCCACCGGCAAACCCGACGAGGTGATGTCGGTGCTGACTAAGCGGGTGCCCCTGAACTAACGCCATCCCCAGCCCTCCGAGGTTTTGCAAAACCTCGGAGGGCTCGCTAGTGGTCAGATTGGGTAAAGGGGGGAAATCCCTGGCTGGCTCCCTCGACTAAATAGACGGTTAGCTGCTGCCCTTGGGCTGGTTCTGTGGTGGGGTCGGTGGGCAGGGGCAGGCGTAGGGCTTCGTAGAGCCGGAACCGGTAGAGGTCAAAGGCGGCTTCGACCAATTCTCCATATACCTGGGCCGCTTGCAGCAACCAGCGGTAGGCCAGCCCCAGCCCCAGCAGTCCCAGCACCAGGGGCCACCACACCCAAAACCCAATCGCCCACAGGCAAAACAAGCCGCTCCAGAGCCACAGTTGCACCAAGCCATCCATCCGCTGACGGGCGGCGGTCAGTTCTGTGCGGGCAATATCGGGCAGCAGCAGCCACAGCCGGGGCCAGCACAGCACAGCATCCAGGCCATATTTGTCCCTGGGGCGATCTTCCACGGCCCTCAGGATGTTGCCTAACTGGGTTGGCAACAGGCGGGTGAGCTGACTGGGGAAACGGCGCTGGGCGGTGACGCTCTGGATGTAGATGTCCTGTTGGCTGGGGCTGGGATTGGGGTGGTCGAAATAGGCGGTGATTTGCCGGTCGAGTTGTTTGAGCTGCTGCCGCTGTCGTCCCAGGAACCAGGCGGTGATGGGTCTGCACCAGCGGGGCCAATAGCCTTCAAGCAGCCGCAGGGTGGCGAGGTCAAATTGTTGAATGACGATGCCGGAGCCGACTACACCCAGGAGGGCTGCGATCGCAACTCCCAGCAACAGCGGCTCGGGCCACTGCCTCAGCCCTGCCACTAGGTCTGACCAGCCCCAGCGCTGCACTGCCGCCAAGCCACCCCCCAGCCAAAAGCCAAAGGCCGGGGTCAAAATCAGCGATCCCCAACTGCTGGCGAGGGTGCCACCAACCCCTTCGATAAACTTTGCTGTGGGCATGGGTTTAGTCCACCCGCTCTAGGGGTTCGCCGTGGATCTCGCACAGGGGGGGCTGGCGTAGCCCGACCTGAGTCGAAGTGAACTTACAGCCTGGGACGGGGCAAGCATACTTCCGGGGTTTGAGCAGCAGCGCCCAATCGCCTTGTCCGGGTAACTCCTGGAAGCCTCGCTGGGGAGCGCCTAGGGTGAGGAAAGCTCCTTTTTCCTGGTTATCCTGGCGAGGCAGAGGCTCAGTATTCAACTTTTTGGCAGCGTCTTCCCCAGTTGATTGAGCCATCAGGTAGGTCTGGATGGCCTTGTTCTGGGCTAGGAGTGTGCGGATAGCCTCGCGGGTATCTTGGCCTTGGCGGAGCTGGGTTTTGAGGGGGATAAGCTGAGCCTGAAGGGGTGCAGCCTCGGTTCCAATCAGTTCGGGTAAGCAGGGTTCAAGGATGCTGAGGACATTTAAAAAAGCTTCTAGTTCAGCCATAGTTTACGGAATCGGAATGACTAGAGATTCAGGCTCAGAATTTCAGGCTGATCTTTTCTCTCCAGGTTGTTTTGACCCGAGTTGCGTCGTCCGCTGTGATGGTGCCAATTTTGGCCAGCATTAGCGCTTGTTCTAGGCAGTCTAGGCGAGACAGACGGACAGTGGAAGGAACCCGGAGACCACTCTGCTGCCAGTTTTGTAAGGAGCAGTCTGTCTTGGTGCGTGGGGAAGCGGATGTGACGGCGGCTACGACAACATCAGCACCATCTAACCACAGCAAAAGTACAGGCCGTTTCTTGGCTGCTTGGCCGCTTGTGAAGGGAATGTTCGCAACCCAGAATTCACCCGGTGATATCGTCATAGAGTCCCTCGTCTTCGGCGACGTAGCTATTGAGGAAGGCGCTATGGTCGCGGGTGGTGGAGATATTTTCGTTGCTGACCACAGGCTCTATAGTAATTTTCCAGCGACCTGCCCCCAGTTCTGTGACCCAATCGAGGGGAATCAAGAAGGGTTCTCCAGGCTGTAGCTCAATTTCGTAGGTGAGATTGAGAAGTTGGCTTTTCATGGCGCAGTGGCGAAATTGTGCAGTCTGCTGATCTCAGGATAGGCGAAAATCCCAAGCAATCGAGCTGTCTGACTAGGGGCTGAAGTTGCAGCAACGTCTTCAGTTAAATGCCAATGTCTCACACAAGATTGGCTCCTCATAAGCAAACTAGAGGCCGGTGTAGGTGAAGGCGGCCCAGTAGTAGGGGTGAGCGAAGGGGCAGTCATGGTGGTTTTCTAGGTCTTTGGCCATTTTGTGAAGGGGGGCTGTGGGCTCCTGGGTTTGGCGGGGAAATTGGCTGTGGAGATGGGCGGCGAGGGTGGGGCCGGGGCTGTCTCGAAGCCAGTGTTGGGCTTGGCGCAGGATGGGGGCGGGGGGTTGGCTGGGTTGCCAGTGGCGGTAGAAGTAGCTGAGCAGGAGCATGGTGGTGAAGTCGGCGACGGGCCAGAGGGTGGCGATGATGCCAGCGGCTCCGGCTTGGAGCAGTCCGGTGGGCAGGCTGACTACTTCATCGGCTAGGTCTAGACCGGGGATGCCGGTTTCGCAGGCGGACAGGACGACGAGGCGCAGGTTTTGCGGTTTGAGGTTGAGGAGGTCGCCTAGGGTGAGGGTTTCGCCGTGGGCCATGAGCAGGCCGCTGTTTAGGGGTGCCCGGAAGTTGGCGGTGCCGTGGCAGTAAAACTGAACGATATTACTTTGGGGAATGGCTAAACGCCCTGCTTCGCGAGTGGCTTTCTCCTTCTGAAGCAGTATCCGCTGCTCTGGGAAGGTTGCTATGGCGGCTTGAATAACTGGATTGGCGAATTGAATCGGGCTTGCCTCTACTGGCTGAGGATC
>PXDR01000046.1 GCA_003566335.1 Cyanobacteria bacterium T3Sed10_344R1 | reverse complement strand
GCATTGGCTTGACGGCGGCGGAAGCGACGGTGATGGCCCTGGGAATCCATAGCGATACGGGCTCCCTCACCTTTGAGCAAACCACGGTGCGGGATGCCCTGGCCTTGGCCTGGTTGATGGGGCAGGGCGCTAGTCAGCGGGCGATCGCAGACTTTACGGACCCCGGCCTGTCGCCCACCCTGCAAGATCTGCTAACCCTAGCCTTAGAAACCCTGGCCTCCCAAATCGTGAATGGCTATCGCCTGGGCTGGGTGGTGCTAGAAACAGCGGGCTATGTGCCGGGGCTGTCTACACTGACGGCGCGGCTGATGTCCTTGACTGAACTGGATGCCCTGCTGGTGGCCCATCGGTATCCGGCCAGCAGCGGGGAAAAGCTGGTGTTAATTGGTCGGGCCAGGGCTGCGATCGCAGGAGAAGACGGGGCGGAGCGTGGGGTCAACTTTCACCAGCTGTTCAGTCCCCTGGGGGGCGGAGGCCATCCCACTGCCGCCGCTGCCAGCCTGCGCTGTGCCGATGGAGCGGCCAGTCAGGCCCAGGTCGAGGCGTTGGTCAGCCAACTGCTAACCCAGGTGCCCCCTAGCCCCACCGCCCGAGACTTGATGTCTTCCCCCGTGCGAACCATTCGGCCCCACACCACCATTGGCGAAGCCCAGCGGATTTTGCTGCGCTACGGCCATTCCGGGCTGTCGGTGGTGAACGCTGCTGACGATTTAGTCGGGATCATTTCCCGCCGAGATATTGACCTGGCCCTACACCACGGCTTTAGCCATGCCCCGGTTAAGGGCTACATGACCACCCAGCTCCACACGATTGAGCCACAAACGCCGTTGTCGGTGATTGAGTCGCTGATGGTGACCTATGACGTGGGCCGTCTGCCGGTGATTGACCAGGGGCGGTTGGTGGGCATCGTCACCCGCACCGACGTGTTGCGCCAGCTTCATTCCCCCGGTACTCCTCGGGACGGGGAGGATGCTCAACTCGCGCCACCGCCACCGGCCCAGCTCTGGCAGCGGTTGCAGCAGGCGCTGGCTCCAGGAATTTGGCAGGTGCTGGGGGCGATGGCCCAGGCGGCGGCTGACCGGGGCTGGCATTTGTACCTGGTGGGCGGGGCCGTGCGGGATTTGCTGCTGAGTGACGCGCCGGACTGTCTGCGGTTGCAGGATATTGACTTGGTGGTGGACGGGTTTTATCAGACGGCCCAGCAAGAGGCCGGGGTGACCCTGGCCCAGGCGGTGCAAGCCCAGTTTCCGGAGGTGGAGCTCCAGGTTTATGGCCGGTTCCAGACGGCGGCGCTGGTGTGGCCTAAGGACAGTGCCCTCGGCCCCCTGATGGTGGATGTGGCCACGGCCCGCACCGAGTTTTATCCCTATCCTGCCGCCAATCCTGAGGTTGAAGCCAGCTCGATTCGACAAGACCTGTACCGGCGAGACTTCACCATCAACGCTATGGCCCTGCGGCTGACGCCGCCCCAGCCGGGGACGCTGCTGGACTTTTTTGGCGGCAGTTTGGATTTAGCCCAAAAGCAGGTGCGGGTGCTCCACGCCAATAGTTTTATTGAAGACCCCACCCGAATTTACCGGGCGGTGCGGTTTGCAGTGCGCCTGGGGTTCACCATTGAGCCGCAGACCGAAGGCTACATCCGCCATGCGATCGCCAGCGGCATTTATGCCGATTTGCAGGGGCAGATGGCTAAGGTGCCCGCCCTGCAAGCCCGGTTGCGCCAAGAGCTGAAGTACATTTTGCAAGCGCCCTACTGGCAGGCGGCTCTGGCCCTGCTGGATCGGCTGAATGCTTTGCAGTGTCTGCACAACAGCTTGACTTTAAATGAAGATCTCTGGCACCAACTGCGGCGGATGGATCGGTGGTTGACTCGGTTTGACCCAGGGGGGAAGCAGGTGATCCCTTGGCAGATGCGGCTGGAGGTAGTGCTGTCCCACTTAGCGACCGATCAGCGGGGGGCGGTGGCCAATATGCTGCAACTGCCCCAGGCAACGGTGGATCGCCTGGGCCAACTTGCCAAGATTGAAGCCGACTTAATCGCCAGCCTGCCCCAGCACAGTCGGGCCAGCCAGATTTACAGCCAGCTTCAGGGCTATGACTGGCCCACGCTGCTGTTGGTCAGCGTGCGGCGACCGCGATTGGGGCGCTTGATTTGGCGATATCTAACTCAGTTAGCGACGGTCAGCCCGCCCCTGGATGGCAATGATCTCAAGCAGTTGGGCTACCGACCGGGGCCGGAGTTTCGGGCGATGCTGACTCGACTGCTGGCAGCTTGTTTAGATGGGGAGGTCTGCGATCGCACCTCAGCCATTGCCCTCATCCAGCGAGAATATCCGCTGCCGCCGTCCCCGGCAAAACGTTAGGATGGGGTGAGATTTTTTTGACTTTGGCCTAGTTTTTTCTGATCCCTGAGACCCTTCTTTATTTTGCGCTAGTGACCTATGGTTCTTGACAGCGGCACCACCTTCCAAAACGGCCATTATGTGGTGGATGCTGTGGTTGAAACCGCCATCCAGGCTAGAACCGAGGCCCAGTCAGCCCCAGAGGCAGCGGGGCTGATTTATCGCGGCACCCATATTCCGTCGGGGGCAGCGATTTGGCTGCGGGTTTTGGGCACTGACCTGAACCGACGAATTTCTGAATCTGAGCGGCGGGAGCGGTTGCAGCAGTTGGCGGATTTACCGTCAGCCGCCTTGTCTGCCCTGCCCTCATCTCTCTATGGCTTTGAAGATGATGGGCTGCTGATCTTGGTGATGGATGCAGTGCCGGGGAAGGTGCCGTCTCTGCCGTTAAAGCCAACTGCGATCGCAACCTGTTTGAGTGCGATCGCCCCGGCAGTTGACGCCTGCCATGACCAGCCCCTGCCCCTGTCCCTCAGCCCCGCTCACCTGCGGATTACCGAGCGCCACACCCTCAACCAAGGCCGCCAGCTCCACCGCATTACTCTGGTGGGACTGGGGTTACCCTCAGAGCAAGTTAGCGACTCGACAGCGCAATCTCCAGTTCAGCGGTTGACTCAGTTGGCGGCTTGGCTCCTGACCGGGCAGCCCGTCGCCGACCCCGCCGCCTTAACGGTAGAGCAGGTTCCGGCGGAACTGCTGCCAGGGCTGCAACAGGGCTGGACAGCAGAGCCGGACTTGACTGACTGGCTGCTGGCCTTTCAAACCGCCGCTGACTCGATTCCCGATGCAGTTCCGGATTCGGTTGAAGATTCCCAGGCAAACGTCCAGGCAGAGGCTCAGGCTGAACCTGCTGCGGAGCCGATGGCAGAATCGGCTGAGTCTCCCGACCCCGAAAACGCACCCACTGTTCTCGTTAGCCCAGCCGCCGCCGATCCGGTCACGACTGCGCCAGCTGCGCTCGCAGCTTCTGATCCTGCTGATGCCACTACGTCCGTCGCCAACGAGTCCACGTCCACGACCCAAGCCCGGACTTATCCGAGGCAACCTGAGCCCGCTTCTGGTTCTCGCCTATGGTGGCGCTGGCCCCTGGCCCTGACCGCTTTTGCGGCAGCGCTAATGGGGGTCGGGTTTGGGCTGGCCTGGCGGATGGGGCCAGTCGATGAGTCCACCGCCGGTCGAGGCCGCAATTTTTTCAACCCGCAGCAGTCTTTTCCCTCCGATAGCGACTGGCCGATTAGCGAACCTAGCGTTGACGTGCAGTTCGACGCCCCCACCTGGCCCGATCGCACCAGGGATATTACAGAAGAAGTCGCCCCACCAGACTCATGGGACGATTCGGCCCCTGCCGAGCCAGAAGTTCGACCCCCCACCGAAGATGACTTCAGTGCCCCACCGCCCCCGGAGCCGGAACCTGCGCCTGAACCCGAACCCGCCCCAGCCCCTCCCGCCCCGGAGGATGACGACTTTATTGCCCCCATGCCCGACCCGGCACCGCCGTCGGCCCCGCCGCCGCCAGAGTCAGCCGCCCCGCCGCCCCTCGACTTAGACCCGGTGCCCGAGTAAAGCTGACCAGGATTTCGATATGAATTTTGAATTGGGGGTTGACTCTCCAGCGCACTAGAGAATTCAAGATAGGGTAAGTCAGCTTGACTCAGCCGGTTATCAGTCAACTCGGCAGTCCCGACTCGGCCCTATTGCTGGAGGATTTAACCCCATGGAAACCGTCACCCTACGCTTGCAGGGCATGAGCTGTGCTGCTTGCGCCACCGCCGTAGAGCGCGCCATCAAGCAAGTGCCGGGAGTTGAATCCTGTAGCGTCAACTTTGGCCTAGAGCAAACTACCGTCGCCTATTGGCAAGAACACACCAGCGTGGCTGACATTCGCCAAGCGGTGGATGCCAGCGGTTACCAAGCCTTTCCCCTCTCCACTGCCGGGGCAGAAGACGAAGCTGCCGAAAAACGGGTGCAAGAACAGGCGATCGCGTCGATTACCCGACGGCTGTGGGTGGGGATTGTCCTCAGCGTGTTGCTGATG
>PXDR01000492.1 GCA_003566335.1 Cyanobacteria bacterium T3Sed10_344R1 | reverse complement strand
TTACGGGGTTGCCCGTGGCCGCAATCACCTGGGTTCGCAACCCCTGCCGGGACAGGGTGGTATTGGTGGCAATAATCCCAGCCAGTTCGTAGGTTTCGGCGAGGTTAACCACCGCTGCGATCGCATCCCAGTCCAAATCAGGGGCAATCTTCACCAGCAGCGGCTTACGATCAACATTTGCCTGCTGAATCGCCGCCAAAATCGGTTCGAGCTGGTCACGACTTTGCAGCGATCGCAACCCCGGCGTATTCGGGGACGACACATTGACCACAAAGTAATCGCCCAACTGACGCAACGCCTCAAAGCTCTGGCGATAGTCTGCGGCTGCCTCTTCTAAAGGCGTGATTTTCGACTTGCCCAGGTTAATTCCCCAGGGCATCGGGCCAGCGTGCTGCTCCCGCCAAGGCTGGAGTCGAGTCGCCATTGCGATCGCACCCTGATTGTTAAACCCCATACGGTTGAGGGCCGCTTGATCCAGCGGTAGCCGAAACAGTCGCGGTTTGGGATTGCCTGGCTGGGGATGCCAAGTCACCGTCCCCAACTCCACAAAGCCAAAGCCCAGCATGGCCCAAGCCCGCGCCGCCTCCCCATCTTTATCAAACCCGGCAGCCAGCCCCACCGGATTTTCAAACGACAAACCCCAAAGATTCTGACTCAGACGGGTATCCTGATAGCAACAACGCCGCTGAAGCTGGGTTTGCCCCCAGCGCCACAGGGGCGACAGGGTGTCATCAGGCTTAGCCGAATTGGCGATCCGCGCCAGCCAGTCAATGGTCTGACGGTGGAGCCATTCCGGATCAGCTCGCAAACCAGTAAATAGAAGTGGGCGCAGCCCCGATTTATAAAGATCAACCATCAAAATTAACCGTCAAAATTAAGCAAAGTCCTGGGTAATGAAACAACTGGGCTTGGACTGAACTGGGTTTGGGACTCAACCCGCTAAGCCCCCTGACCTGGCAGCGCCCAGCGCGGGTTCAGCCGCAAAGCTGAGCGCCCGTTTTCCATCCTCTCACTAGAACCCAGCCCCACCGCCGAACCTGTCACAGTTCAAGCGTTAACCGTCAGGCGTTAACCTTTCAGGTTTTTGGCCGCTGCTGCCCCCTGAGGTCGCCCAGATCTGGCCCGAATCTAGCCCGAATCTGGCCCGAATACAGCCTGATTTCTGATCTAATCCTTTAAGTGAACTGTGTCCTGAGGCGATTCAGGTATCTGGGTTTGGGATTACAGTAGTCTGACGATACCTGCCGCCGCTAACCCGATTCGCTGCTGACCAGCCGCAAGGGAGTTGACACAATGGGTCAGCCGAAAGCGCCAGCTACCCATGAAAAACAAATGGTCGCCTTGGGGCGGATTCTCCAATCCCTGCGGGAAGAAGAGAGTCTAGAATCCCTCGTGGCGGCAACCGTTGCCCATGTCGAGGCGGCCTTTAGCTATACCTTTTTGTGGGTGGGGCTGTATGACCGGGTTCAGCATCGCCTCCAGGGGCGAGGCGGTTTGTGTGCCCAGGGCAGTCGCTTTCTGAAGCAGCAGATTGTCCTCACCCCTGGGGATCTGATGGAGCAGGTGGTGATCCAGCAGCGCCCGGTGATGGTGCCAGACCTGCGGGCAGAACAGCGGGTGGGGGAATGGAGCAGTGTGGCTAAATCTGTGGGCGTGCAGGGCGCTCTGCTGTTTCCGATCCGCTTCCGCGATCGCTGTATCGGCATGATGCTGCTGGGGTCAGAACGGTGGGGCATTTCCCCCAGCGCCGGGGAGCGGGCGCACCTGTCCTTGGTGTTGGGATCGCTAGCAGAAGCGATCGATCGCTTAGAGCAAGTGCAGCAGCGGCAGCAGGCCAAGCGCCCCGAAGTGCCGCTGTTCGCTCTGTTAGATACCCTCAGAAGTTTGCCGTCCCTAGAAGATCGACTGAAAACCGTTGCCGGGAAAACCCAGGAATTTATTGCCGCCGATCGCACCAATATTTACTGGATTGATTCAGAACATCATCGATTTTGGCAACGGGTGAGCAGCCGCAGCCAGAGCCGCATCACCGCCTACCCGGCGGATCATCCCCAGGGGGTGACCTTTGGCATAGAGGAAGTCCGGGGATTTCATCAGTCTTTGCAGAATGGTCAACTGGTGGTGATTGGTGAAGCCCAAAGTTCTTTGAAGATGCCGATCACAGGCCGTCTGATGGAGGCGATTAAGGCGCGATCGCTGCTGGCGGCTCCGATCATCTTTCAGGATGAGCTATTGGGCTTTGTGGCCGCAGAAGGAGACACGCCGCGAATTTGGCTAGAGCCCGAGAAGACTTATCTCCAGGGGGTCGCCCGTTTGCTCAGCCTGGCTATGCCCCTGGCAGAGATGGAAAAGACCTTAACCCAGGTCAAATCCGACCAGTTTTTGACCGCTGGGATTGTCCGCAGTATGCACAGCCAGGCCGACTGGCGTAAAACTCTTGATGCTTGCGCGGTTGAACTGAAGCAGCGGCTGGGGGTGACCCATCTGCTGGTGTTGCTCTACGACGCAGAGCGGGGCGGGTTCGAGGTGACCTACCACAGCGATAAGGTGCCCCTGCGCCATGCCCGCACCCCTTGGCTGGCCCTGGATGATGTGGACTGGCGGATGCTGGAGCAAAGTCAGGCTGCGATCGCAATTGAAGATCTCGAATATGACCTCAAGCTCATGGCTTGGCGAGACGCCTTGCTGGATATGGAGGTGCGATCGCTCCTGGTCTGCAACGTCTCCCTGGGGCACCCGCCAGATGGCCTGGTGATCGCCTGTAGCAACAGCCGCCGCCACTGGCTGCCCACCGACCATTCCCTGATCGAAGTCGTCAGCCAGCAAGTGGGGCTGATCTTGCACCAGTGGCAGCTTCAGCGCCAGGCGGGTCAGCAAGACAACCTCTACGACACGATTCAATGGGGACTGCGAAATCTACAGCGCACGTTCCAGCCCGATCAGCTCGAACAGGTCACCCTCAGCCACATTAACCAACTGCTGCAGGTGCCCCTCGTCGCCCTCGTCACCTGGCGACCAGAAGACACCGCTGCCCAAATCAGCCAGCACCTGATCCGCGATACGGACTTTGGCCTGCAAGTCCACCAGCCGATCCCCGTGGGGTCAGATGCACTGATTAACTGGGCCTTGCAAACCGATGGCCTGCTCACCCTCAGCCTAGAGGATTTGCCCGACCCCTCCCGGCAATGGCTCCATGCCCCCACCGACAGCAAACTCATCGTCGCCGCCCTCCGCACTGCCCCCGAACATAGCCCCAACGCCATCCTGCTGCTGGCCGATCGCAGCCAGCGCCGCTGGTCAGACTATCACCTGCATATTTTGACCGTGCTGGTGAATCAACTAGCCTGGTCTCGCCGCCATCTCACCCTGGTAGAAATGCTCACCACCCAGCGGGAAGAACTAGAGCAACTCAACTGGTATAAACATCATCGGGTCGAAGAAACCTACCGCACCCTAGAAGCTTGCCTGCGCCGCCTGAACGAACTCACGTTTCAAAAAGACGGCTTCTCTAGCCAGCGCTATCAACAGACCCTACGGCAGATGGGCGGTTTGCTGACCAGCTTGAATCCCCTCATGCGCCAAGAACAGTGGCAACTGCACACGGTTTACGAAACCACGCCCCTGGTCAGCCTGCTCAGTCGTCTGTTAGAGCGGGTTGGGCCGCTGGTGCAAAAACAGCAGCTCTGGACAAAAGTCCACAACGACACCAACCTAAGTCTGGGGGGCGATATCCCCAAAATCGAATTTGTCTTGCATGAGCTGATGGCGGCTTCCTGCCGCCGATCCCAGCCGGGGGGACGAATCGACATTTGGTGCCGCCCCCTAGATCGCCGCTGGCTAGAGCTGTCCATTACCGATCACGGCACGGTCAATCCTGTCCTGCTAGAAGAGTTAAGCGGCGGGCGATCTGAAGATTTGCTGTTCCCCTCAGCGCTGGATCAACCCCCCGGGCTGCACTACGCCATCTGCCAAACCCTGATGCAGCAAATGGGTGGAGAGTTTACCCTCAGCAAATTAGAAGACAACCGGATCATGAGTCGGGTGTTGCTGCCGATTGCCTCAGGGACGCCAGTAGAGGCGGTGAAGCAAGAAGGCCCCACCAGTAAGCCGTTTTCCCGTCAGGATGGCCGCTAAGGCCAGGACAGGCCGCCTTTGAGTTGGGGATGCTGTCAGGAATGGGCTGCGATCGCATTGTTACTACCTAAGACAGCCTCTAAGACGGCCTAAGTAGGTTGACCTAAATTTCCTTCAGAATGAACTTGCTAGAAAAATGGGTCAAAGCCTTGCAGAACGGTGCTTTGCGGCTATTCCTAACAGAACCTTCAACACGGTTTACCTATGTCCACCTACTTAGGTGCTGCTGACCGCATGGTGAGAATTCTCGGAATCCTCCGATCTGTGGGGTAAATAGGTTCCAAATAGAAATAACTGCATTGAACTCAGCAC
>PXDR01000268.1 GCA_003566335.1 Cyanobacteria bacterium T3Sed10_344R1 | reverse complement strand
TGCTGCACTGGTTTAGCAGCCTGCCCCAGATTGGCTTTTTGTTCATGCCCTTGGCCTACAGCTTTCTCGGCGTGATCCCAATTCGGGCCAGCCTGGGGGATCTGCTGTTCTTCTTTTTGCCCTACTACCTGGCCCAGTTCACGGTGTTCGCTTGGTTGAACCTGCGATCGCTCTCTCTGCTGCTGTCTACGGTCTATTCCCTAGTGCTGGTGTTTCCCCTGGGGGCTACGGTGGTGCAGGTGCTGCTGCGCCCCTTCTCTAGTGGATTCAAAGTCACGCCCAAAGGCACGACTCAAGACCGCTATCGGTTCAACTGGCGGCTGGCTTGGCCCCTGGTGGTAATGCTGGGTCTGACGGCAGTGAGTTTGGGACTTAACCTGCGCCAAAGTGCGATCGCAGCAGAAGATGGCCTGCTGAACCTGGGCTGGATTTGGGCCACCTATAACCTGGTTATGATTGCGATCGCATTGCTAATTTTGCTCGACGTGCCCCAACCCGACCGCTATCCCTGGTTTGCCCTGCGGCGCACGGTACGGCTGACCTGGGGCGATCGCACCTTTTGGGGCATCACCACCCGAATCTCTGAGAGCGGGGCTGAAATCGCCTTGACCCAAAACAACCAACCCCAGCTATTGCCCGACCAGCCCGCCTTGGTCACCGTGACGATCATGGAAGCAGAGCTACAGCTTGCCGCCGAAATCAGCCAACTTGATCCCAGCGGCGAGTGGGCCACGGCTCAATTGAACTGGCTCAGCCTCTCCTTACCCAAACAGCGCCAGCTAATCGAGCTGCTCTACTGCCGTCCCGGCCAGTGGCCCAGCCGCCAAACCCCTGGCGAACTGGCCTCCTTGGGCCTGCTGCTGCGGACGCTGTTGCGACCCCGCGCCCTAGCCCGCCGCTATCGCCCACCCGCCATGCCGGTGAGTCAAACCTGACAAGCCATTACCCTAGGCCGTCAATAGCCGCGCCACTGGATCAACAGCCGCGCCGCCCAAGTGCTGAGACTCGTCCCGAGCCAAGCACTGATCACACCATTGGCGGTGACGCCCAAGACAAATAGACCAAGACCCCACAGCTTGAGTTCAGCCACTGAAGGAGCTCCTGCCCCCTCCCCCCCGGCCCCTTCACCACTGCTCACCAGCAGCAAGGCCGGAATTATCCCCGCCAGGTAGGCCGTCACCACCATCGCCAACAGCCGGGACATTACCAGCAGCCAACCCAAATCCCCGCCAAATCCAGCTTGACGGTAAAGAAATACCCCCAAGAAACCACCCGCCACCGCACCACAATAGGCAAAGTACGGCAACACCACAGGCAACATGACAAACCCGATTGCCTGGGCGTTCATGGTTTCAGGGTTGAACCGGTTGGCCCATCCTAGCCCTGTCCCAATCAGCACGAACGCGCCGATTCCGATTCCCAGCAGCACTACCAGCACCGCCAGCCCCGAGCGCCCCAGCCATACGCCCAAGCTGATCGCCATGAGCCAAGGCGCAACTACAATCAGCGCCCCCACTAAAAAAGCCACGGGATAATATTCCTCCCAAGAATTACTTGCCTGCCAGTGGTCTGGTCACGAGGCATGATCACGAGGTATCAGTTGCGATCGCGACGCCTAAACTAGTCCTACCGCTTGGGGGAGGATTTTTCCCGGTAAGGGGGGTTAACGATTGGGGCTAATCGAAGAAATCTTCTGCTGGGATACGCCGTAGCGTTGGGCGGCGTAGGGACTGTTTACTTCGGCTAACATGCCCTCGACGTTGAACCGATAGCCGACATTCCGCACGGTTTGAATGATGCTGGGCTGGCGGGGATCGGTTTCGATTTTTTTGCGTAGGGATAGAACGTGGGTGTCTACCGTGCGGGGATTGTCGATCGCATCGGGCCAAGCTCGCTGCAATAGGTCTGAGCGGCTGAGGGGATCGCCACCGGCTTGGGTTAGCACGTAAAGCAGGCTGAACTCTTGAGGGGTCAGGTCAATGTGGGTGCCACGATAGAGCACCCGGCGATGTACTAGGTCAATGGTGAGGTCGCCGTAGTCTAAGGAAATTGGCGCGGCTAGGGCTCGGTTGCGGCGAGTCAGGGCGTCAATCCGGGCCAAAAACTCCTGCATCCCAAAGGGTTTGGTCAGGTAGTCATCCGCCCCAGCTTTGAGACCGGCCACTACGTCAACTTCCGCCGTGCGAGCCGAGAGCATCATCACCAGGGACTGCCCCCGACGATTAAACCAACGGCAAAGCTCTAATCCATCCCCTTCGCTCAAGTCGGCATCGAGCACGACTAGGTCAGGGGATCTCAGCAAAAAGACTTCTTTAGCCCTCACACCGTTGGGGGACTGCTGCACCCGGTACCCAGACTGCTGCAAATGCCAGCCTAGGAGCGATCGCAGGTGAGGGTTCGCCTCGACAATTTGAATGTAGACAGCGCCCACAGCAGTTTATGCCCATACCTGTGATAGTTGTGCTCAGCCTAACAGAGCCGTTGTCAGGGTTTTGTAACTGACGTTACGCGCCCATTGTCGGGATCACGTTGGTTGGGCGTTGGCTGCCAAGAAAATAGATCGGGATGGATAGGCTGGCTAGACCCCGGTAGCAGCTAGGTCAGCCCGCAGAAAGTCAATGAACTGGCGGGCGCTGCGACCTGAGCGGCCATTGTGGCGGGTGGCCCATTGCAGAGCACGGGCTTCGAGGTCGCTAGGGTCGAGGGTAAGTTCGGCCTGGGCAGCTAAGTGGTGAACAATTTTGAGATAGGTGGGCTGATCGGCGGCTTCAAAGGTGAGGGTAAGGCCAAAGCGATCGCTGAAGGAGAGTTTTTCCTGGACGGTATCCCAAGCTTGCAGGTCATCGGCATCCCGAGGGGCGGGGCGGTCGGCAAAGAACTCTCGCACCAGGTGGCGACGGTTGGAGGTGGCGTAGACCACGACGTTTTGGGGTCGGGCAGTGAGGCTGCCTTCCAGAACTACTTTCAGGGCTTTGAAGGCGTCATCGTCTTCTTCAAAGGACAGATCGTCCACAAAGACGATGAACTTTTGGGGCCGGTAGCGCAGGGGATCGACGATTTGAGGCAGATGCACCAGGGCGGCTTTGGGCACTTCAATCAGCCGCAGTCCCTGATCGCCATACTGATTCAGCAGGGCTTTAACCAAGGAGGACTTGCCACTGCCGCGACTGCCGTAGAGCAGCACATGGAGTGCCGGGTAGCCTGCCAGCAGAAACTCGGTGTTTTGAATCAGGGTCTGGCGCGGACTGTCGTAGGCGGCCAGTTGCCCGAGGCGGATCGGGTCTGGATTGGGGATACCCACTAGGTGGCCGTCTTGCCAGCCCAGGGCGCGATATTCTCCCAGCAGGCCGGTGCCGTGCTGACGGTAGTAGGTGGCTAGATCTGCGATCGCAGCGCTCCAGTCGTCAGCCTGGCTCAGGGGTGGAGCAGGGGGCGCGGGCTCTAGGCTCCAGGGCGTAGGCAGTTGGGGCAGTTGGCAGACGGTTTGCACCCAGCGGGCGAGCTGGGCTTCAGAACATTGGTAGAGCTGCTGCAGTCGAGCTAGGTCTTGTTGAGCCGCTTCCAGCAGGGCCGGGGGCAGGGTCTCGACTGGCTGGGTTTGGGCCTGGAGGCTAAAGGGATTTTCGTTACGGAGAACCTGCTGGACTAAATGGTCGCCCCAGGTCTGTTGCTGCTGGGCTATGGTGCGAAACCAGTGACCATAGGCTCGCAGGCAGGCGTCATTTTCTTCACTACAAAGAGCATCCAGCAATCCCAAAAAGGCTTGGCACAGAGGACTCTCCAGCACCGTTTGATACAGCAGCAGCGATACAGCCTGCTGGCGGTAGCGCTGAACATCTGCGATCGCAAGGGAAGACAGTCCACTCATATATTCAGGGAAAGTAAATTCAGGAAAAACTCGGGAAAAACAGCGCCAGCACTCAAGCAAACTTAACAGCGCCGGGGCAGAAAATCCGCAACACTAGACCCAACGAATCTAGCTAGCAAACCTAGCTAGCGAATCTAGTCAGTAGCCACAGCTTTAAATCAGATATATCGGATATAACCTATGACCCCCAGTACTTTAGCGGCCATTCTCTACGGCGTTTTAGCCATCGTGGGCGGCGGCATCGGCTATGCCCAAGCCCGCAGCAAAGTCTCGTTGATCTCCGGCTCGATTAGCGGCGTACTGCTAATCCTCTGCGCCATCCTGGCTAAACAGGGCAACCCGGTCGGCATTTGGGGTGCGATCGCAATCACCGTCTTGCTAATTGGCGTCTTCATTGGCCGCTATCTTAAAACCCGCAAAGCAATGCCAGCCATCTTGATGATCGTGGCTGGCATTGTGTCGTTGGTTGTTCAGGTGGTGTAAGGGCTGCTGCCTATTGGCTACCCAAGCTTCAACAGCTCCACATCAAAGATCAACGTCGCATTGGGCGGAATCACGCCACCTGCACCCCGGGCACCGTAGCCGA
>PXDR01000080.1 GCA_003566335.1 Cyanobacteria bacterium T3Sed10_344R1 | reverse complement strand
GGTGATTCGCCCCAAAGCTAACCAGCGCTAGTTTCCCCAACCCGGCGTCAAGTCATCTCCCCTCGCCCCTTCCGCCAACTCGGCAGAAGGGGTGTTGGGGTACTTTTGTTGGGGGATTTGTACAAATCCGCCCGAATTGTTGCCCCCTGATTGTTGCTACCAGAGAGTCGAAGCCCGTGGAGATTCAAACTCACACTCAGTCCGTCGGCGACCTGACGTGGTTTTACCGGCAGGTTGAACCCGAGAAGCCGCGAGACCGTCCTCCCGTAGTGCTGCTCCACGACCTGCCTGCCCAGAGCTACACCTGGCGCAATGTCATGCCTGCCCTGGCGGAACAGGGATTTGGTGCGATCGCACCCGATTGGCCCGGCTATGGTCAGTCCAGCGCCCCTGGCCCCCGGCAGTTTGACTACAGCCCCGCCGGATATGCCCAAGCCCTAGGAGATTGGCTGGCAGCGCTGGAGATTGAACGCTGTACCCTCGTGGTTCAGGGCTTTATGGGCGTAGCGGGCCTACAGTATGCCGTAGCCCATCCCGAGCAAGTCAGCCGCCTGGCAGTCTTTAACACTCCCCTGACCCCGACCGCCAAACTGCCCTGGAAGATCAGCCAATTTGGCCTGCCCCTGGCCGGAGACATGCTGACCCAAAACCCAATTTTGGTTGATCGCACCCTAGAAGGCGGCGGTGGCTACCAGGTCGAAGAAGTTGATCTCGGCGTCTATCGCAAGCCTTACCTCAGCAGTTCCGACGCCGGACGCGCTCTGATGATGACCGTGAAGCGGCTCAAACTAGGCACCGTCATGCCCGACCTCAGCGCCAAGCTCCAGCAATGGCCCAACCCCCTGCTAATCGCCTGGGGCGATCGCGATCCTTGGCTCCCCCTCGACGACGCCAAAACCTTTGCCGCCAACCTATCAGCCGACTTCGAGCAACTCGTAGAAGTGGGCCACTATCCCCAAGAAGACTGGCCCGAAAAGGTCAAAGACGCCCTCATTCCCTTCCTGCGCGCCATGGACTTATAGACCAGGCAGATTACCTTCTACCCCTTCGGCAACCGCTCAAACACAGCCTGAACTACCCCCTGAGCCTTCTCATCTAGAACATTCCAGTCCACCTCACCCGCGTCATCCAGTAAGTCCGCGTCAATCTCAACCGGGGCTGTTGCGGCTTGCGTTGGGTCATAGTTCTGAAAGCAGACCTGATAGCACAACGTCCACAGATCAATCGCTTGATCCGGTTGGCCCGCTTGACTCAGCTGGAGTTCATAACCAGGGTAGGGCTGAGGTAATTGGGCCAGGGCTTGCTGCAAGGGGGCTGGATCCGAATTGTCGGTCTCTGCCTGCTGAAGCTGGGCCTGGAGATCCAAAACCGTCTGCTGCTGTTCTGGGGAGGTGCCTTCTGGCCAGACCTGTTTATCGGCATAGCGCTCTTGCCAGCCGGAGTCTTCGAGCTGTTTGCGAATGTTGTCGATCACCCGAATCAGGGCGGGCTGCATCAGTTGCTCAGCCTGGTGCCAAGCCTGGGAATTAGCAAATTTGGGCATGGAATGTGGGGGGTGAGCGTCTACGCTTGAGCGTTTAGAGTACCGTCAATTTGGCCCTTCTCTACCCTAGCCCCATCCCCGTTCCCGCCGATACTAAGCACACTTAAAACCAGATCCTATGAGAACGCTGACGCTAGTCACTGGCCCGAGCCGTTCGGGTAAGAGCGAGTGGGCGGAGCATTTAGCCCAGATGTCCGGCGGCCCGGTAGTCTATGTCGCCACCAGCCAAATTCAGGCTGATGATCAGGACTGGCAGGACCGGGTGGAGGCCCACCGTCAGCGTCGTCCGGCCACCTGGCAAACCCTAGAAGCCCCCCACGACCTGGGCGCTGCCGTGGGCCAAATTCCCCCAGGTACAACGGTGCTGATTGATTCCCTGGGCACTTGGGTCGCCAACTGGATTGAAGCCCCCGAGGCTGAGTGGCAGCAAGCAACCCAGGCATTTCAGCAGCAGCTTTTGGCCACCGTCAATCCGGTGGTCGTGGTGGCAGAAGAAACGGGCTGGGGGGTGGTGCCTGCCTATGCCCTAGGCCGTACCTTTCGCGATCGCCTCGGCACCTTAACGCGACAGGTGGGTGCGATCGCAGATCCGGTTTACCTAGTGGTAGCAGGCTACGCCCTTGACCTCAAACGCCAGGGTATTCCGGTGCCTCCCTTTAACCGCCCATAGACTTTACGTGAAAGACTTTGCGTGAGCGTGCCGTTGCCCCAAGCCTAAATGCTCAGCATGACTTGGCAGAGCGCCAATTTTGACCCGATACGGTAAGTGCTAACCATCTGCCAACCGTAAAATAGAAAGACGATTCAGCCCCATGAGGTGACTTCGATGGTTCAAGCTCCTCAATCTACCCTGCCTTTGCTCAATGTGCCTAGGGAGGTCGCCCTACAGGTCACGCCAGAGCAGTTCGCGGCGCTGGCGACGGCAAATCGAGACCTCAGACTAGAGCGCACTGCTCAAGGACATCTTGTTGTGAACCCACCGACCGGCGGCGAAACGGGCCATCGTAATTTGAACCTCACCACTCAACTGGGGGTTTGGTTTGAAGCGAATGACACCCTGGGGATAGCGTTTGATTCCTCGACTGGGTTTGAGTTACCCAATGGGGCCAATCGTTCTCCAGATGCGGCTTGGGTGCGTCAAGATCGTTGGGCGGCGCTCTCGGCTGAACAGCGGGAGGGGTTTATTCCGCTATGTCCTGATTTTGTGGTTGAGTTGCGCTCTAAAACGGATAGCTTGAAGGATCTACAGGCCAAGATGCAGGAGTACCTAAAAAATGGGGCTCAGTTGGGCTGGTTGATTGACCCGAAACATCAGCGAGTGGAGGTGTATCGAGCGGGGCAGGAGGTTGAGGTCTTAGACGCGCCCATGACGTTATCTGGGGAAGGGGTGTTACCTGGGTTTACCCTGAGCCTGAAGCGGATTTGGGCCTAAAAGCAATCTCCATTAACGTCTTCTGGGGCGATCGCAGCGGTCGGGTCTGTCCCTGCTGTTTCATCAAAATCACCTCGTCTCCCGTCTCTTCCGCAAAATTCAGGGTTTTCTGACTTGGGGTTGACGGGGCTGAATTCCGCTTTTAAAATCTGGTGGATGGCGGCTAAAATTGCCGTTGATGATCCATCGCTAGAGTCCAAAAACTTGGCGCTGCCCAGTGGTGTTGGTACCACCACCAGGCAGTAATTACCCCCAGATACAGACGCTATCTGGTGGCTGGCGTTTAGTTTAAACCCGGCCCCCTGACAGCACTGCTTGCTGTGCCTTCTTTTAAGAAGCTTCAGCAGTTGATGGGGAGCCGGGTTTTTGGGTTCTGGTTCATCTCACCCTACTGAGGAATCAGACCCATGTTTAACCCAACCGATCCGTTTGAGCCGACTGAATCCACCGAAGGGCCAACCCCTGACGCCACCGGGGCGGGCAGCGGCACCCCCGGCGATCGCATTGGCGACTGCCGCCCAGTCGCCGGGGATCAGTTCCCCCAACGCTCCCCCGAAGTGCGCCACGTCCTGTTCGGCCCCGAGGCCGCCGTGCGCCTGACCATCAGCAACCTGCACCGCCGAGGCTACGCCGAGCCCAACGACTGGTGCAAACCCCAGCCCACGGGCAAACTCGGGGAAGTGATGTCGGTACTGATTAAACGAGTGCCCCTAAACTAGCCCCCAGCGCCGAAGACTCCCGCCGAGGACTCCGGTTTCTCGAAGAAACCGGAGTCCTGTGCCTCTCACCGACGAGCTGGAGAGAAGAGCCGATTGCACCCTAGAAATCCCAATCAAAGTTCCAGCGGAGATTGAGCTTAACCTTAGGTTTGGCAATTGCCTGAGTTAAATAAAGTTGCCGTGAATTGCAGGCAGCACGGATTGTCACAGTCTAAGATCCCCAGTTTAATAACCGTAACTTTACGGAACGTGGCGGCAGCTTTCAGTGCGATTACGCCAATTCCGGACGGGTTTTTCTTAGGTGCTCTGCTGATGATGTCGTGGGCTTGGTCGCCTGCGTTGTCGTCTCCCGGTTACGGTCGTCTTAGTCAGCCCGGAGTCATGCAACCATTAGCCTCAAACGCGATTAGCTATCGCGGTACTACCGCTCTCGGTTCATCTACATCAGGTTCCTCCAGTCCGTCGGCGCAAGCTTCCCTTTTGGCCCTTCAAGTCCAGCAGCCCGCTCAACCGCCAATGTTGATTGATTTGCTGCTGTCTCACTGCAATTACGACTTTGCGGTCGTCTCAGATTTAATTGATCCGCTGCTCACTGCTGAAAGCCGCTGTCAGCTCACTAGCCTCTATATCCACGGCATTGTGACACCCCACGGGCCGCTGCTAGCCACAAACCTTGATACTGCGGGTCAGCCGAATCAAGTCCGCCTCTTAAGTGGAGCCACGACGACTTGGCTACTGGGACGCAGTCCAACCTGTGCGATCGCACT
>PXDR01000353.1 GCA_003566335.1 Cyanobacteria bacterium T3Sed10_344R1 | reverse complement strand
GAAGAAGCTTGGCGATATTTGCGATCGCCCTTGCCGCCCCTGGAATCTTCTACAGAAAACGACTTTCGCCGGGTCATTCACGAGATTCGCGGTGAGCTGGGTATGCGTCCCGCAGACTTTGCCACAGCAGCCCCAGTTGTCGAGCTACCCCGAGCTGTTCGGGATGACCTAGAGGACGTGTTAGACCAGGAAACCGCTAACATGCACTTCTTTCAGCGCCATAACCCCATCGTGCGTCATGTGGTGCTGCGGAAACGCAAAGTGCTAGAAGCGGCAGGGTTGCTGCAAAAGGTCGGTGTAGACCTCCACCCCAATCAGGCGAAATGCGCCAACCCGAATACTTTCGCCCTGCTGTTTCAACGCCGTGCCCTCAGAACTGAGATGGCTTTCCTGAATGCCTATGAAGCCGCCCAAGCTTTCGGCAAAGCCTATGGCAAACGGGCCGGAGCTGGGTTCATGAAAAACTTGGTAGAACAACGCCTGTGCTCTAGCTGGCGGGCTGGACTAAATACGGCGCGCCAGCTCCTGGAAAAGCAGACGGCGGAGGAAGAAAACGAGCAAGAGTCGTTGCAGGATGTTGAACTTGCGATCGCAGAGCAAGAAGCCCTCCATAACCTGATCAACGCCCTCAAAGATATGCAGGGTGAAGACCCGAAGCTCAAAGCTGTCAAGCACTACCTCACCGAAGAAAACTGGGTTCAGCATGGCTGCATCATCTTCAGCCAGTATTACGACACTGCTGCCTGGGTCGCTGAAAATCTAGCCGCCGTGTTTCCCAAAGACCTCATTGGTCTCTACGCTGGTGCTGACAAAAGCGCCCTATTTCTAGGGCCAGAGGGCCGGACTCGCCAGAAGCGAGACACGCTGAAAAAAATGGTCGAGAACCAGACCATTCGGATCATGGTGGCCACCGATGCCGCCTGTGAAGGGCTGAACCTGCAACGGCTCGGCACCCTGATCAACATTGACCTACCCTGGAACCCAACTCGCCTAGAACAACGCATTGGCCGCATCAAACGCTTCGGCCAAACTCGATCCACCGTAGACATGCTTAACCTGGTCTACCAGGACACCGTCGATGAAACCATCTATGAACGCCTTTCAGAGCGGATGAGAGACCGCTTCGACCTCTTTGGCTCTTTGCCAGACACGATCGAAGATACCTGGATTGAAAATATTGAAACCCTGGATGAAAAGCTCGACGAGTACATCAACGCTCAGAAACGGGTCAATGGCTTCGACATTCGCTACAACGCCAACCTAGATGCGGAGGAAGACGAATGGCGCAACTGCGCCCGGGTACTCTCCCGCCGCAGCATTGAAAACCTGATGCGAAACGGCTGGTGAAACTTGGCAGCCTCAACACGCAGCCCCAAGCAAAAACAAGAGTCTTAGCAGATGCCGTGATGCTTGACCTGATCGTGCTCCCTGACCGCTTAGCCATATGCCGTCTCCCCCCAGGTTGTCCCATGCCTACCTGGTTTGTTGGCGGCACCCTGAGTTCGATTACATGCTCAGCAGATGAGACCTCAATCGTCTGTGCTGCTTCCATCGTGCCACCCGACATCACCGTGGAATCTGGGTGGCGGGCAATCAAGGTTGTGGGGCCACTCGACTTCGGCCTCACCGGGATTCTGTGCTCGATTGCTCAACCCCTGGCAGACGCCGGGGTGTCGATTTTCGCCCTTTCGACCTACGACACTGACTATGTTCTGGTGAAAGAGTCTGGGCTTGGGAGTGCGATCGCAGCCCTATCGTCATTTGGTCACCGCATCACAGGATAAAGCTGCCGTTTACTCATCCTTGGGACTAGAGCCAGCATCTGTCCTGGGGTAGCACCCCATCCGACGCCTATAGCCCCGATTCTCAACAGCCAAACTGTAGGGGCGAAGTCTCCTCGCCCGTCTGAACCGGGGGGTATCTATCAGGATTTGGCATAACAGATCTTCAGGAATGCCCTAGGGGTTGGTCAGCCATCGCAGAGGCTAAGAGCGGCGCTCCCTTTTACTACACTTAAAATTGTTATTGACAACTTGGGTTGCAAGTATTTATCATGGGCCTATGAGCGCCCTGCATCCCATTGCCCAGCAACAGCCTGAGATGGTCTTGGATGACTTCGTTGAGTTGACCAATGACCTGTTGCCCCAGTTTTTGCCCGACCAGGGTTCTGGTAATCGGGGTCAAGAGCCGGTAAACCCACGGCTGGTGCGACACTACACCACCCAAGGATGGCTAGATAAACCGCTCAAGCAGGGGCGCGAAGCTCGGTACACCTATCGACATCTACTGCAACTGTTGGTGCTGCGCCGTCTGCTGGCAGAAGGCTATAGCGCCAGTTCTATCGGGAGTCTGATTGGCGCTCAAGCTGACACGGCGTTAGAAAACATCTTGGAAGGCGGGGTGCAACTGACGGTGGAGGCGGCTAATCCGGCTCTGGCGTTTTTGTCTCAAGTCCGCGATCGCAGACCCTCTCAAGGGTCACCCCAGGGGCCACCCCACAGTTCTCCCCACAGATCACCCGCCCAGCGCCAGCAGCCTCCTGGGGCCGCGCTTCAGGATCTGGTGGATCTACCGCATCTCAAGTCATCGGATCTCGGCGAGTTGACTGCTGGAGCATCCGGGGCGCTTGGGGACTCTTCGCCCGAAACCTGGACTCGAATTGACATTCTCGACGGCCTAGAACTCCACGTTCGCCAAGACTTTGTGGCTCCAGCCACTGCCCATGAGCGGGATACCCTGCTCCAGATCATTGCTGACCATCTCGCCCACCTCAACCTCACTTAAAAGGCTACTCCCATGACTCAACCTAAACGCCCCATGCCCAAGATTGAACTGATACCGCTGCACGGGGCGATTGTGGCCCAGCAGCCCATGACCCTAGACCTGCTGGTGCGAATCACGCCGCCGACCGTGGCTTTGGATGTGGATCGGGTGCCGCTCAATTTGAGTTTGGCAATTGACCGCTCTGGTTCGATGCAGGGGGACAAGATGCACTATGCGCGCCAAGCCGCCTGCTTTGCTGTCGAAAACTTGCTGCCTTGCGATCGCATCAGCGTCGTGCTTTTTGATGACCGAATTGAAACCTTGGTGCCCAGCACCCTGGCGACGGACAAAAACTCTCTGTTAACCCAGTTGCGCCAAGTGCAGGCCCGAGGGTCAACAGCGCTCCATGCTGGGTGGGTCGAGGCTGGTGTGCAGGTGAGTCAGTACCTCAACCCCAGTCAGCTCAACCGGGTAATTGTGCTCTCTGACGGGCTGGCCAATGTGGGCGAAACTCGCCTAGATGCGATCGCAACCGATGTGCATGGGTTAGCCCAGCACGGCGTCAGCACCACCACCTTAGGCATTGGCGACGACTACAGCGAAGACCTGCTGGCCGCTATGGCCCGCAGCGGCGACGGCAACTTCTTTCACATTGAGTCTGCCGACCAGTTGCCCAGTATTTTTGAAACGGAGCTATCGGGCTTAGCAGCCACCCTAGGCCAACGGGTCAGCCTGGGGGTTGCGCCCCAATCTGGCGTGACCGTGATGGATGTGCTGAATGACTTTGAGCAAACCACCACCCAGCGCTATAAACTTCCCAACCTGATGGTGGGGTCGCCAATTCAGGTCGTTGTGCGGCTGCAAGTCCCCGCCCTGAACCAGCGTCTAGGTCAAGTTGACCTGATGCAGGTGCGGTTAGCCTGGGATGAGCCGGATCAGGCAAGTCGTCAGGTGCTGCGGGCTGATCTGGGGCTGCCCTTGGTGAGTCCCCAGCAATTTAGCGATTTTCCGGCCAATGAATCTGTGCAAGAGCAAGTTGCCCTGCTAATGGCGGCCCGAGCCCGCCGCGAAGCGGTGACGTATTTAGATCGAGGGGACTATGCTGCAGCTGGACAGTCCCTGGCCTCCGTGCAGAACCAGATGGAGGCGATGCCCCCCAGCGCAGCCCTGGCAGAAGAGCTAAGCGTTTTGGCGGATCTAACCGCAACCTACCAGAGTGGCGACGTGGCCAGTGCTCGGAAAAAGACAGTTTCGCAGTCTTTTAATCTGTCGCGATCGGGCCAATCTCAGCCTCGGCGTTCGATGAAGCCTCAATAGGACAAAGCCAGGATAAAGCCCCAATAAACGGGAGTGATCAGTTTTTTGTGTAAACCCCAGTTCTAAGAACGAGAAATCAAGGGTTTCAGGCTGAACGAGCACGGTTTGCTGAACACTCTCATACCAAAAGCTGCGGCTTGGGTGGGTACGGCGTAGAGAAGTAGCGCAGTGGGTACGGCTGCCCACACCAGGGGCGAGTGGAGCGAGAACTTAAGCATGGGTGAGCTTCTGGATCTTTTGGGGGCAGATACGAAAAATAGCAACACACTACATCAAAGGTTACGCCAGCCGTAGCGTAGGCTCCATGAGGAATCTACGAAGTTTTCGATAAAGTTTCTGAGAAAGATTTGAGGTGTCTTGGCTGGTCGATTGTCTAGCCCCAATACCTGT
>PXDR01000586.1 GCA_003566335.1 Cyanobacteria bacterium T3Sed10_344R1 | reverse complement strand
AGTACACCGTCGCCTGCAACTGGAAAAACTACCACGACAACAACCTGTGCGATTACCATGTTGCGATCGCACACCGCACCACCCTCAACACCGTTCAAGGGCCAATCCGCCACTACCAACACCAGCTCGAACCCTTCGTTAACCTGCTCTACACTCCCACCCCATCAGACTGGCAAGCCGAAAACTCTATCCTGCCCCAGCTCACTGGCCCCAGTCGAGACGGCTTTTTCACCTACGGCATTTACCCCAACCTGCACCTGCTGGGCTTGCCCAACGGCATTTTGGCCTGGATTCACATCCAGCCCCTCACCGTCGCCACCTGTGAAATCACCCTGGACATCTACGGCATTCCGGAACTCAGCCCCGCCCCAGAGGAACTGCTGCAAGAGTTTGAAGCCTTTATGGCCGAGGACATGGCCCTCACCGAAAGCGTGCAGCAGGGCTACGCCAGCGGAGCCTATACCCCTGGCCCGGTCAACGGTCTAGAAACCCGAATCATTCACCAGCAAAAGCTGATTTGGGAGGCGTTGTCGGCTGCTGATGGCTGCTAATCCGTTCCTAGGCGCTTGGCAGCGCCGCTCGATTCAGTTCGATGCTGGCCCGGTGGAAACGGCTCAGCGGGTGTTGTGGATTCAGGGCCAAACCCATTTTGGCGATGTGCGCAGCCTGCCTTTTGCGGGACAGCTCACCCCAGCGCGATACCGGGCCATGACCTGGCGACAGCGGTTTGATGCGGGTTTACTCGGGTTTGCGGGCAACTTTACCTGGATAGCGGAGAGTCCAAAAGACGGCATTTGCACCTGGCAACACACCCTAGCCCTCACCCCGCGTCTGTGGCCGGACAGCAGCCGCTACCACTGGCTGAGTGACCATGAGTTCCTAGAGCAGGGCAGTTGTCTGGATGACCAGGGCCAGTCCCATCGCTTTGAAGAACATTGGCAGCGGATTCACTCTGGCCCGGTGCAGGGATGGAAGCTAGATCAACCGGATTACCGGGGTCAAGCCCTAGTCGCCGGGGATTGGGCAGTGTTGATTGTCACCGCGCCTCATGCGCCTCAAATGACCCAGCCTGCTGATAGCTTTGCCCCTTTTTCTGCCACGGTCTGGCAGCGAGTCAACGGCACCTGGCGATCGCAATTTGGCACCGCAGACGCCCTAGCCTGGGACTGCCCCTGGACGCCGGAGCACCTTAGCGCTGGAGGGTGCGATCGCCCTTGGCAGCCCTGGGACTAGGAGCTGTAGGGGTTGAGGACATCCCCAGCGTTTGGAGTATTCCCGGCAAGTGTCCCGTTCCCAGGATTGAAAGCCCGCAGGCATCCCAGCTATGAGGGCGGCAGTTCGGGGGAGTGCTCCAGGAGCTGATCCGCTTCTTCTAGGATGGTCTCTGGATCTTGATACTCCGCCTGCTGAATGTACTTGTACTTAAATTCTTCTAGGAGATCGTTTAGGAGCTGTCGCACTTCTGCTGAGGTCTCTTTGTTTTGCAATCCTTGACCGAGGGCGGCCCGGAAATTCTGACTGAGTTGCTCGATGATTACCCGACCTTCTTCGTCAGCGTAAGATTCGGCGAGGACATCGCAGGTGGCCTCGGCTAGGTAGGTAGAGAGACCGTCCAAAGCATCGCTGGGCATGGCGTTGAGGCCAGGGATCTGTTTCAGACCGCTGTAGAGCTCGTTGCCAGCAAGGGCTCCTTTGAGGCTATGGTGCAATAGCTCCTGTAGATCGGGCTTCACGGTGGGCAGCGCTTGGTAAATGGCGAGCTGAATCATCCGGTCAGTCAGGCGATCAAACTTGCTGTCTGTGGCGCTGCCGTCTTGAGGGGGCTGCCACAGGCCGCCGAGATCGCCGGTCTGGACGTTTTGCTGGGTTTGATTGACAAAGCGAACCAGCACAAATTTAGACACCCGATCTGATAGATAGGCCGCTGGTTCGTGGGTGATTTGGGCCAGTAGGCGCTGAACGTTAAAGAGGCCGCTATGGTGGAGCTTGACGGCGGTGGGAATGATCCGCAGCCAGCGCCACAGGGGGAGCAGTAGGGGGAGTTCGTACCATTGCCGGGCGATCGCATCTCCCCAATTAACCCCAGGACGGCGACGGCTGTTGCCATAGGTGCGCCCCAGTAGTTCGACGCCAAAGATCACCATAAAAATCGAGTCGATGCGCCAAAACTCATCGACGTACTGCCCCATCTCATTGATTTCGCGGTAGAAGTTGCGCGCCAGCAGCGGCTGAATCCGCGCTTGAAAAAATCCGATGGCGGGCTCCCAACCTGTCTGGGCTAAGTAATCTGCCTGCCAAAACCGGGCAAAGGCTTCTTCTGCTGAAGAGGTGTCCATGTACCCCCGCAGGCGACGCTTGAGCTTGGCGAAAACCGGCATCTGGTTGGAGACGAGATAGGGATTTTCGCTGATCAGCAGGTGGCTTTGGCTCCGCAAGTCGGTCAAGAGTGCCTGGGTTGGCGCAGACTCTAGGCCGGTTTGGGCAACGCTGTCGGTGAGTTGATCGACGGTGTGGAGGTAGTTCTGAGTTAGGGGCTGGGACTCAATGCCCAGCACTGGGTCGTAGAACTGGACAAGGGCTGGGGTGTAGCGCAGGTAGAGCCCCCGCAGGGTGACGTAGCTAAGGTTAAAGCCGACCAGGGCAAGATTCACCAGCATCAAAACCGCCATGAGCTGATGCCAGCGTTTTCCCCAGTCAATCGTATTTTCTGCCATGGATGGGAGTGTTGATCTTAAGCGGCCACCAATAGCACCATAGCGGGGGGCTGCAACTGGCACATCAGTCAAATTGAACACCCGCGACTCTTCCCACTGACGGAGTGTCGCTCTTCTCTGCGCAAGTTGCTGGCCTGGGGAATTGGGGCTGTACTCTGGCCCAGGCCAGCCCGCGTTAGACCGCTAAAGTCCTAAATACAGTTGTCGTCTGTCCAAGTTTGGGAGCCTCGGCCAAGTACGCAGCGCTGTTGGCGACCGGCCCGGACGATTTCCCAGGAGCTAGCTCCTTCGGGGCCAGTGTCTCGGCGCAGGTCAAAGCGGTAGCGATGTCCGGCGACGGAATCATCTAGCAGGCCAGATAACGAGATGGTCACCATGGCCATATCCGGGAAGCTTACGTTGGGGGCGGTGAGCAGCTCAATCTCGGTGGGCGTTTCTGGCCCTCGGCGCACCTGGGCTAGGGCGAGGTTGATGGGATCGTCACCGCTGCGGTCGGCTTCGTCTATTTGTCCGAGGATATCGACATGACCATCTAGGGTTTCCCCATCGCGCCAAACGTTGGTGACAATGGCGTCTGCCTGTAGCAGTTCTGGCTCCATCTGGTTAATTTGCTGCTGCAATAAGACGATTGCCCGCTCTTGGTGGGGCAAATCATCGTAGTAACGGACGACGTTTAGCAGGGAAATGCCTAGGGGAATACCGATTGAGTTGGCTTGGGCGAGACGGTGCAGCCCCCAAGCGCCGAGCAGGCCACAGGTCAGGATAAGCAGTGGACGTTTGCAGTAATTCGGAATCATGGCAATAAGTAAGATTCACGATACGAGTGATTAGAACTTCAGGGTTAGCCGCCACTGTTACGGATCTGCGATCGCAAACTTCACAAACAACCAGTAAGGCGCTGTTAGGCACAGCCGTAACGCATCATTCTGCAACTAGATCTGCGATCGCACTTTTAGCACTTGGTCAGCGGTTAGCTTTAGGTCTGGGAAGGTTGAGGAAACAATCGCCTGATTGCCTCGAAACTGCTGGATTTCATATTCTGCATCTACTAGGGTGCAGATAGAGAGGGTGGGGCGTTTTGGTTTGCCGATGTGTCGAGTTCCCCCTAGTCCGGCGTAGTCGGCGATCCAATATTCGGGGATGCCGAAGGCTGCGTAGTCTTCGAGTTTGCGGGCGTAGTCATTTTGCCAGTTGCTACTCACGACTTCTGCCACAAATTTAATCGAGGTGCCTTGGGTCAAGATTGACTGTTCCTGCCACAGTGGTTCTTTGGTCAGTTCATTTTGATCGACAATAGCAATATCGGGCCGAAATGCTGTCCCGACAGTGTTGGTGGGACGGAATAGGCCACGCTGAAGGAGGAACCAAGGTAAATTAGCCTTGTCGATTTGAACGCAGATTTTGGTGGTGATGAAGGCTGCGACTTCTTCGTGTAAGCCTGTGGGCTCCAAGTCAAATACCTCTCCGTCGATCAGTTCGTAGCGATTGTTGTCGCTGTAACGAGCAAGAAACTCGTCAACGCTGAGGGGTTTCGGTTGAGTTGCTGGATCGATGGCAATTGTCATGGGTCGGCCTAGCTCGATCAATATTCCAAGTCTAGCGAATCAATTACATAAGTAGAGTGCTGTTAGGCGCAGCCGTAATGCACCGTCTTGTTTAAACTGATTCAAGGCTCGCCAGGAAATCAAAGTTTTCAGGCTGGAAAGCTGCTTGCCAATCAAAAAGCTAACCCACAGATTTGTGTCAATAATGACTTTAGGAGGATT
>PXDR01000290.1 GCA_003566335.1 Cyanobacteria bacterium T3Sed10_344R1 | reverse complement strand
GCAGTGCTATACCCAGCAGGAACTGCACCAGTTTTTGCATCAGGCTGGATTTCAGACAAAGGCCACCCAGCAGCAACGGTTTGGCCTCTTTTGGGGGCTGATGATCGTCACAGCTCAGCCGATAGCTCCCCCTGTCAGTGCTAAGAGAGCTCCCCAGGGTTGACTCTCCGCCCAGCTAGAGTGTTTATCGTAAATGGGACTGAAGATCTCTGAGAAAAGTGCGATCGCCCCGAAGTGCAGACCCTTGCCGACGACATCGTCCGTGCCCAGCAAACCGAAATTGGCCAGATGGAAGCTTGGCAACAAGACTGGTACGGCCAGTACAGGGTGCTATCTGGTCATGTGTGAGCTGACCAACAAAGGAGCCGTTATGCCACAATCGACTGACTCAAAGTACGTTCCAGCCCTTGGCTTTCATTGGCTGACCCCCTACTACGATGCAGTCGTCGGGGCCACGACAAGGGAGCGCAGGTTTAAGCAGGCCCTCATCAAGCAGGCGGATTTTGAGCCGGGCCAGCAAGTACTTGATCTAGCCTGCGGTACAGGCACCTTGGCGATCTGGATAAAACAGCACCAACCACAGGCCAACATCATAGGCGTTGATGGTGATCCCGCTATTTTATCCCTTGCCTCTCGCAAGGCGCTCAAAGCCAATGTTTCGATGAAGTTTGACCACGCCTTGTCTGACTGTCTACCCTACCCAGACGGTCACTTTGATCGGGTCGTATCGAGTCTCTTCTTTCACCATTTGTCCTGGGAAGAAAAAGCGATTACCGTACGGGAGCTGTTTCGGGTTCTCAAGCCTGGTGGAGAGATCCATGTAGCCGACTGGGGGCGCGCCTCGAACGCCTTGATGCGTGGGTTATTTGTATTTATTCAACTGCTCGACGGTTTTGAAAACACTCAGGATAACGTGGCAGGGAAACTGATCATGCTCTTTGAGCAAGCTGGTTTTGCTGAGGTTAGGCAAAGACGAACCTTCAGTACCATCTTCGGAACAATGGCGCTCCATAGTGCGATCAAGCCTAGCTAACAACGCCATCACCTCCGATACGCAACAGCTTGGGTGAGCCTATGTTCAGCTAGGGTTTCAGGCAGGCAGCCCAAAAGCTAGCAACAACACCGTTGAGGACACAGCCATGGTTGAAAACGAAAACAATCTACTGGCAGGCGGGCGAATAGCATCCCTAGAGTGTGTTCAAAAGTGTGCTCACTGCTGTCCTGATAAAAATCGGTTGACGGTAACATTGGTGTCATCTCTGAGGACAACCCAATGAATGTGCTGACAACGTCGATTGCTATTGATGTTGCCCCTTCGGTCGTCTGGCAAATTCTAATGGATTTCCCGGCATACCCTGACTGGAATCCCTTCATTCGCTCAATTCAGGGGCAAGCTTTACAGGGAGCACAACTGGTGGCCCGGCTACAGCCCCCTGGTGGGCAGGCCATGACTTTTAAGCCTACGGTTTTGGTAGCAGAACCGGAACGGGAGTTTCGCTGGCGGGGCCAGTTGATATTGCCGGGGCTGTTCGACGGCGAGCATCGATTCCAAATTCAGCCCCTGAGCAAAAATCAGGTGAAATTTATCCACAGTGAGCAGTTCTCGGGGCTACTGGTACCGCTGTTGGCCAAAAGCCTGGATACCAACGTCCGCGAAGGGTTTGAGGCTATGAACCAAGCTCTTAAAGCCCGAGCTGAGGCGAGTTAGCGGCGGATGTTACCGCACAGGCTAGTTTTGGAGGTTGATTCCGGCTACCGCGATCGCATCGCTGCCCTTTTCAACCTGGATATGCAGGACAAACTTTCTAGGGGTGCCCACCAAAAAGGTAATGAACATAACCACGGCTGAGCCTAGCAATGTAATTGACCAAATGGTCGCGCTCCAGATTCAGTTAGCTCAACTCGAAGCCCTAATTGAGGCGCTAAAACCGGCTTTCTTTGATGTCTGTACTACTCAAGAAGCAGTAGTTCCTAACTCTGTAGGTAGATTTAGTCTTTAGCATCGGTGGCATCGCCGTAAAGCACCTCCAGATCAGATGCTTCGGTGCAGTAGAGGTGAACCCAGATGTAGGCGTGCTGAATGGGAAGGCGTCTCGCCAGTCAGCCAGGACTTTTTGCTTGTAGAAATCCTTGAATGTCCGGTAGCCCGAGCCATGGAAGGCAATGACGATAGTCATCACTTCGCTGAGGCTCAACCGGGACTGATAGCTTTTTGGCTGGCCGTCGCACGGGAGTCGAGCAATCTCAATCCTTATCGGACTCACGTTAACATGGCGTTGCACCCGACGCCTGACCTCAATCGTTAGCCGGAGAGCATGTTCACAGTGGCACACTCTTACAATAATTTGCGCGATCGGATCCGTACTGCGGTAGCTGAGGGGCTTCGGGCGCGGCCCGACGTGCTTGCTGGATGGGAGGGGGGCAGCGCAGCGTTTGGCGCTGTGGACGCCTATTCGGACATCGATCTCAGCTTTCTCGTAACTGACGTCGCTCCGTTAGATACTCTACACACCCTCGCGGAAGAAGTGCTGAGCGAAATATCTCCAATCTCGACTAGCCATTTTGCTCCACCCGGACGTTATTACAAGCTCAAGGACGGTGGCGAGTTTCTTCTGCTAGATCTTTGCTTCTATCGGGCGAGTTCCTCAGACCACCAGCTTGATGTCGAACGCCATGGTCACGCGATACCTCTATTTGATAAGGCTGATTGGCTAAAAGCATCGGCCACGACCGACCCGACTAAGGCGATCGCGCGACAGCACCGATATACCGAGCTGGAGGGATGGTTCCTCGTAAGTCAAAACTTTGTCCGGAAGGAGTTGTTACGTGGCCGGCACGCTGACGCCATGGCGGCCTTCTGGGGCTATACACTCCGACCTCTTGCTGAGTTATTGCGTATGCGCTACTGCCCTGCCCGTTGGGATTTTGGGATGAGATACCTCGATCGCGACTTGCCTCCGTCGGTGCATGCGCAGTTCTGCGAATTACTCTTCGTTCAAGACATTAAGGACTTAGAGGGGCGTTTCGCCGCAGCCCAAATTTGGGGCGCTGAGCTGCTCAACGAATTGGCGCTGAGCGAGTCGGCTCCGAAAGACAGTGAGGCAAAAGATGGCGGCTAACAAGGCCAATGCAGCCGACGCCAAAAGACGGCGACCCAGTAATGGCTGTCTTCCTCTGCCGGGTCGATGATTTACACAAAGCCGATGGGGCGACCCGCTAACTCAGCAACTAATTGCTCCCGCCAGGGGGGGGAGCGAGTTAGCTCTGTTTCCCATTCCCAGTCATCGTTGGGGTCAGTGGCCACCGCGTGGGGTTTCGCGGCCCAATGGCGCAGCAGCGCTACATCGGCAGGGACAGCAGGTCGCAAGGTGATGGCCTCAACTTTAGACATGGTTTAGCTGAATCCTCCGTCTGTTTGATGAGGAAAAGTCCTGTTGAACCGCCGTTGCTACGGGTTCAGGGAAGTCCAAGTGAGTGCACTAAACAGCCGATCAGGCGTTAGACCAGCCCCCTGACCAGCCCAACGTAAATGCCTTCTATGAGGACGGTGTGGGCCTCTACCTGAATCGTAGAGTAGTTGTCGTTCTCCGGCACCAGAAAAACTTGGTCATCAACCTGCCGCCATCGCTTAAGGGTGGCGCGGTCTTCCCCATCTACCCGGGCTGCAACAATCTGACTGTCTTTGATTTCCTTGACGTCGAAGGGTTTGTCCAGAATCACCACATCATTGTCCAAGATATGGGCATTTACCATGCTGTCTCCCCGAACCCGCAGGGCAAAGCGCTCTAGTCCTCGGGATTTGGGAGAAAACAGATCGGGTGGAATGTAGCTGATTTCATGGTCAGGGAAAAGCTCAACTAAGTGTCCTGCTGCGATCGCACCCCAGATAGGAATTCCCCGGGCTGCGGGTGCTGCCTCTGGTGGTTGCCTTTCGACCAAGCGCAAGGTTCTGGCTTTGCCAGGGACGTTAGTCACTAGACCGGCTGCTTTTAGCTTGCCGATGTGATTCTGCACTGGGGACACCGACTTAAATCCCAAACCCGCCTGAATTTCTCGATAAGTGGGGAAGTAAGCGTGATCAGCCTGAAAGCTATGCAACCAGCTCAGCACTTCCTGGGTTTTGCGGGATAGTATTGCCATGACCTTGCGCGACTACCGACCGACTTGGGACGTAGTTCGCTTGTGTAGTTCATGTGAACTATAGCCGTTTCTTTTTCATAACGCCAGGGCGTGCCGGTCGAATAGCGGCTAAGAATGATGAAACCGACATATCGCGGACTGTCATCAGCAACAGCTCAATTTACTAGCCAAATAGAGATCAGGCTGATGATCGCGACACCTGCCCAAATCCCAGGATGCCACTGCCACAGCCGACGGCTATTGAAACAGTTGAAGGGATAAAACGGCACCAGCGTATCCCAACCTACCAGCACCAGAGCGGTGGAACGGGCTAGCTGTAGCCAGTTTGTCACGGGTTCAGG
>PXDR01000078.1 GCA_003566335.1 Cyanobacteria bacterium T3Sed10_344R1 | reverse complement strand
GTCGGCGGCGAGGCCATACCGCTGACCGAGGCGCTGCTGAATGAACCGGGCAAACCGATAGCTGTGGGCGTGGGCAGCTTGATGGAACTGCTGGCGACTGGCGGCAGACTGCACCAGCCGCTCTAGGCCGATGCCGTAGTCATTGCCGCTGTTGGGCCAGTTGATCATGAAGCGATCGCCCGGCAGCCGACCATAGTTCAAAAAGGCGTCTGCCCCGTGGTCAGCCCAAGCAGCCTCGAATTGCTCAAACAAGTCGGCTTCGTGGTCGGCATCCCCTGGCAAGGGCGGAATCTCCACGGCGGCCCCCGGCCCGTAGTCCTGCATCACCACCACCCAGGTGGGGGACTGCACCGGATAGTGCTGCACAATGGCCCACAGGGGATCTTGAGGATTGTCTAGGGCATTGGGGGCGCTGGGTTCCTGGCCCCAGTCGTAGGATTCCCAGCCCCAGCGATAGGGCACGTTGCCCAGGGCTAAAACATCCCCAAGGTCGGTGCCGTCTAGGGTGAGTTGGGCGGCAACGGTCAACTGGGGGTCTGCGGCATCCAGGGTTGGGCTGAAGGTGACGCCTGTGATGCGATCGCAATCTTTCAACACCCCAGTCGGTCGGTAGCCGCTGATCCACTTCAAGTTGGGTTGCGATCGCACCCAATCGGCAAAAATTTCGGCCCCAACCCCCGGATCATAGGTAAAGCAACTGACCCAGCTGTGATCCAGCCCCCCCGCCTGCCGCAGCCGCAGCTCCTGCAAAAACTGGCCCCAAATCCCGGTTTGCAGGGGCTCTAGCTCATTGCCATCCGGAGCCGAGACCCCAGCCGCCGTCAGCATTCCTCCCAGCCAGGTAAACTCGCTGACCAGAACTACCGTCGCCCCCCGTCGAGCCGCTTGCAGGGCTGCCGCGACCCCGCCAGTGCCACCACCGACGACCAGGATGTCTGTTTCGAGCTGCATAGGGAGGGGGCTGTTGGCTGTGGGCTATTGGCTGTGGGCTATTGGCTGTGGGCTATAAAGCCCTGTCGGGCATGGCTTCGCTAAGGCTGTGGGCTTTTTAGGTCAAATGTAATTGCTGACGTCTTCGCCGCAGTCGTCGGCTAGGTAAGACAGGGCGCGGAAGCGCAGGCCGACGAGCTGGTCGTAGAGCGGATTCAGCTTGCACATGGGCGGGATGTGGACGATCTTGCGGCCAAATAGCTTCACATCGCGCTCAAAGGGGCATTGGGGCGGAATCAGCTTGCAAACAAAGCGGGCGAGGCGAGGATCTTCAACCGCGAGCTGATCGAGCCATTCTCGGGCGGGTTTGAGCGGATCGATGCCGCTGTCGCTGCTGGGGCTGGGGGGGGTCAGGCCACTGGCTGCACCGCTGGGGGCCGCAGATGGGGCGAGGCCATCGGGTTGCTTCAGGTTGTACAGCGTCGATCGCAGAGATTCTAGAATCGTGGTTTCTAGGTCTAGCTCCACACAAAAGGCTTGGAGGGTTTCATCTTCTTCAGTGGAATACACCCCGTCGGCGAGGGCCACCATGACCGCCATCCGCAAAAAGTTTTGGGCCGCATCACTGCCCTTCTCCAGCACTGCTGCTAAGTCTGACGGCGAAATTGGTTCAAAGTGATCAAAATCAAGGCTAGGCGCGAGTTCCGACTCGGTCATGTCGGCGATCAGCGCTTTTTCTTCACTGTCAAAATGACCATCGGCCCAGGCAATGGTTAACAGCCCTTGTAGCCAAACCTTGACCTGTTCATGGGTATAGGGAGAATCGGCAATAGTAGCCATAAGGAAGCAATAAGGCGGCGTTTGGCCTATTGTACCCTTCCCTCTAAAGCCTGTTGGCCTACCTGTTGGCCCGGAATTTGCGCCCGCTGAGTCCGCAAACCCGACCCCGTGCGTCCGGTGAACACCCACAGCAGCGCCCGCGCCCCATCTCGCAAGCCCCGCGCCATCGTTTCTGGCGCTAAGGTAGACGGCACCTCGACCGGGCGAAAGGTAATGCCCCGGCTGCCTAGGACAATCTGGCCAATGATGTTGGCCCGCCGCATGTGGTAGTCGGAGGTGATCAGATAAATATTGGTAATACCTGCTGCCTGAAGATCGTCAACTAAGGTGGTGAAATTCGTCACCGTATCAACAGCCTGGTAGTCTAGCCGCACTCGCTCCAACGGAACGTTGGTGGATTGAAAAACCCACTCGGCATATTCCGGATTGCTGCCAGAGGAGACCCAAATCTCTAGGTCAGGATGGGCTTGGGCAAACTCTGCGGCAAACCATTCCCGCTCCGAGGCTCCCCCTAGCACGAGGGCAGCTTGGGGCCGGGAAAACTGTGCCTTCACCTGACGTTGACCAAACCAGAGCAGCGGCAACAGGCATAGGAGCAGCCCGAGCTTGAGCCGTCGGCGAGCTGGTTTTTTACGGTTTGCCATGAGCGATCCGCGATAGAAGCGCCCCTATTGTGCCAAATCTGTCGGGTTTTGGTAATCCACTGTTGGCAGCAGGACAGCATTGTCCTCTAGGTGCATAGCTCCATCCTAGCGCTCGCCCCTTGAGCACTGGTTTTCAGAGCTATCCCAGCCGATAGCCAAAGCCGCGCACGGTGCGGAGATATTGAGGGTTGCTGGGGTCGTCTTCTAACTTTTCGCGAATCCAGCGGATGTGAACATCCACGGTTTTGTTATCGCCCATAAAGTCGTGGCCCCAAACCCGGTCGATGATTTGATCTCGTGACCAGACCCGCCGAGGCTGTCCGATGAACAGTTCTAAAATGCGGAATTCTTTAGGAGAAAAGTTAACTTCCTGACCGCGCAGGAATACCCGACATTCTTTAGGATTGAGGGCAATGTCGCCAAATCGCAGCACCGGATCTTCCGGCAAGCCAACGGCCCGACCCCGCGACCGCCGCAGCAAAGCCCGACAGCGAGCAATCAGCTCCCGCATTCCAAACGGCTTAGCTAGATAATCGTCGGCCCCAACTTCTAGGCCCACGACTCGGTCAGTTTCGGTACCTTTGGCGCTGAGAATCAAAATTGGCACGTCCAAACCGCGATGGCGCAGTAGCCGACAGAGGTCTAGACCATTCATGCCGGGCAGCATCAAATCTAAAATCACTAGGCTGACGTCTGTAGACGACGCCTGGGAGCCATGTCCGCCCAGTAGCTCTAGGGCCGTTAGGCTATTGTCGGCGATGAGAATATCAAACCCTTCTTCGGCCAGGGCCAAGGAAACCGTATCGCGAATCAGGTCTTCGTCCTCGACAACGAGAACCCGGCCTAAGCCAACCCGCAGACTGTGCTGAACCTGAGTGAGTTCTAGCGACGACATATTTTTTGCTGAGCCACATGGCCTCATTTACAGCCCGATCTTATCAGTCTGGGGCTCAGCTTGATGAAGTTAGGCTTGGGGAAATCATAGAAAAAATTCTATGCTTACAGCCAGATCTGTCCTAAAACTTCCCCGTCATATCCAGAGCCTGACGTTTTTGAGGGATCTGCCTCCCTTCGCTCCTTTCAGGCAAGCATTTAGAAAGGATAGACCTCGTGAAAGAACTTTCTCAATCGCTTAAGCCCTCTGGAATATCGTTGTCTCAGCGCTGCTTGACTCACGCCCACTTCGCCAGAGGCAGCAGCGTAGCTCAGCTCAATTTCTTGCCAGGACTTGCTCCCGACATGCCGTTCTTCGATCAAGAAGAAAACCTGGGGCTCCTCCAGCTTCAGCCGCTGTAGAGACTGATACAGCGCAGCGTATTGTGCGGCAATCTCTTCCTCGATGGCGAGGGTTTGAGGATCTTCCCGGATGTCGCTATAAGTGTTTTCAATCCAGGTTGGATCGTGAACAGAGGTTTTGCGACGGCGTTTGGAGTCTTCACGCACGATGTTGTAAACCGTACTCCGAAGCCAGGCGTGGGCATTGTGGATCCGTTTGCCAGATTTTAAGGCATCTTTACCTCGCAGATAAGCCCGAATTAGCAGTTCGTGAGGTTCAACGCCTGTGAGGTGAAAGCGGTTAATCATGCGCTTAACCGCCGTCAAAATAGAGTATGCGATCGCACTATCTTTATCCAGAATTTCTTCTAGGGCTTGATCGAAAATGTCGCGATGGGGTGGCAAACGCCCTGAGCTACCGGGAAAATTACGAGGATTAGTCATTGGAGGCGGTTAATAGACAGCTTTCAATACTTAGGTGGCCCTTGCACGAATTTTGTGACTGAATTTTATAATTGTTATTTTTGTTGATAGACTTGGCGGCTAACTGGTTGATAAATCGATCACGATCGATCCATCAGATTTTTGCTAAATTTAACTCACTGAAAACGGCATCGTCCACCCAAATATTTTTTTGCCCCAGGCTGTCACAAACTTCAGAGGGGTGCCACTTATACACAGCAAGTCGCGAAGTCGCGATATCTAGCCATTGGGAACTCGCCCAAGTTAAGAGTGATGATTATGAACCGTATTCCTGACCGAGACGTCCCAGACCTCAGCCCTGACGAATTGATTGAGTT
>PXDR01000328.1 GCA_003566335.1 Cyanobacteria bacterium T3Sed10_344R1 | reverse complement strand
GTTCTAAAAGGCTAAAAAGGCGGCTTGGTCAGGCGGAGGCTAAGTCCCGCCGCGCTCCTTTTTCAGTCCGGCCAGGGCATCGGCCACGCTGTCATGAAATGGGAAAATCCGCGTCAGGCCGGTCAAGGTCAAGACCCTGTCAACCAATGGGTTTCCGACAATGGCCAGGAGGCCGCCCCGGCTTCGGGCTTTGTCAAAGCCGCCTAGAAGCACTCCCAGGCAAGCGCTGTCTATGTAGTTAATTTTGTTTAGATTAATGATAAGATTTGGCCTTCCGCTATTAATTTCTTTGGAGATGGCGTCATGCAATTTATCGCAATTGCTCAAGTCAATCTGGCCGTGCACCTCGATAATAGGTGTCTCTTCAATAGCTTTCCTAAGAATCTGCATCAACTATCACCTCCAACAAGATTTTCCCCGGATGGACCTGTCCCTAAACATGCTTGCGGTGGCTGGCACCGGGCGCTTTTGCTAAGAGCTTAAGGGCCGTGGGCTCGCGCGACACGCAATTGCGCTAGCAAGCGGTCGCATGGCGTCTGAGCAGGGCTAATGCGAAATCTTTGTTTGACACGAACCCCCGCTGCTATTAAAATTTACACTTGTCGCGAAACTTTGCAGAAGTGGGGATGTTCTTGAAGAATTGGGAAGAAAGAGAAACAAGCAAAGAGGCGGTAACGGAAGAGAGGATTGAGAGGCCGGCGGCCGACTTTCTTGAGGACTTCAGCCAAGACGAGGTTCAAATTAAGAGAGTAGCCGCTGTCAAGTGGGAGGATATAACCGCTTATTCGCGCGTCGAGATCCCCGAAGACTTTGAAATCTTTCGCCTCGCCAAGCTCACCATCGGGTTGTTATGGAAAGAGACAGAAGATTATATCGTGCTGGTACAGGACTATGATTTAACAAATCGCGGTAGGGGCTATCGGCACAATGATTTCCACATTATCCCGAGAGGAACTATCAAAGACCTGAGCATTCTTGGCGAAGTTCAATTCTGAGGTCTGTTTTTTAAGAGGGCTCGTTAAAGTCTTCCGGCTCAATGTTATCCAGAAATTCGCGAAAACGGGCAACCTCGTCTTCTTCGCCCTCCTCGCTGACAACAGCCGCTTTATCAACGACTTTGCTGTCAGCAAAAATCGGCACCTTGACCCGCACTGCCAAAGCGATGGCATCGCTGGGCCTGGCGTCTATTTCGAGGTTTGTCGAGTTGGTGTTCAGGTGAATTCGGGCAAAAAAAGTGCCCTCTTTGAGATCGGTGATCACGATTTTTGTGACGGAAGCTTCCAGCCTGTCTATCACAGCCCTTAGAAGGTCGTGAGTCAACGGCCTGGAGGGCTTTATTCCCTGAACTTCCATGAGAATGGCGGTTGCCTCGAACTGTCCTATCCAAATCGGCAGCAAGCGTTTGGATTCGGTATCTTTTAATATGATAACCGGTTGATTGGTCGTAACATCGAGGTTTACGCCATGTACTTCCATTTCTACCAACAGGTTGTCACCACCCGTAAAATAAGAGTCCACGCAGAGTCGCTACACGCTCAACAATAACAGAGTCCGAACGCCCTTGGCAACTAATTCTGGAAGCACCAGAATGATGCCGTATACGGGCAAAATAGCGCCCAAAGTCAGCTTCGCGGTTGATAATTCGAGTCGCGGTATGTACAATGTTATGAGCAAAAAGCGCGTATGAAACGGGCCTATAGCTCAGCTGGTTAGAGCGCACCCCTGATAAGGGTGAGGTGCCTGGTTCGAATCCAGGTAGGCCCACAGATCCTGATCAAAACACCAGGGCCTTTTCTTTAGCATGACTTTCCAAGAGGTGGTTTAGTTGTTTCTTGGTTGGTTTGCTGTTTGTGCTCGTTGCTCCGACCTTTCTGCTGAACTTATTCAGCATATTGCCTTATGCTCATAATTGCATCGATCAAGGCCAGAAATCATCTTGCGATAAGCATTGCTTTTCATTGTCGATGTTCATCCTATCTATGACAGTGATGTTGAGATAGCTTCTGGCTCCTGCTAGTTTGGAGGCAAGAAATATACTCATAGGGATGCTTGCAGGCTCAGAGGGGCCTGGCGGGATTCACTTTGACGATCCCTGGTTGGCTCAGTCTCTAGGCGTTGTGGCTCTTGCGTTTATTCTTTTCTCGGGCGGTCTTGATACCAGCTGGTCAAGTGTTCGTCCTGTGGCCTGGCGTGGCCTTGTTTTGTCAACATTAGGCGTTTTTATCACCTCTGCGCTGGTTGGGCTATTTGCCGCTTTTGTGCTTGAGTTTTAAACAAGTCCAATGTTCCCAATCTGACAGTGATTAAGGGCCTCCTCTTCTTTAGTAAAAACACGCTCTGCAATAGACATAGCGTTTTTAGTGCGGCAACTTGTTTATGGTGCGCCGCTCTTTTGCTTGCAGATGATGGAAGATATTCTCAGCGGCTGAACCCCCCGGCATCTTTGCCGGACTTGAGGTCGCTGATCCCAGAGAGCAATTATCAGTAATGCAGATAAGGATGACTATTGAATGGGTAATATTTTAAGAACTCGACAACTTAAACCCAAGATGCCAAGAAAGCGATCTATGAGGGGAGCGTGATAAGCAAGCGAGGCTTGCAGAGTCTTTTTCGTGATACCTGCGTAAAGGGGGATATTTAATGAGCGAAAGTGAATACAGCAAGAAAAAGGAAAATGAGATTGACGAGCACAGCAAAGATCGGCAACTGGATATTTTCCGCGAGGACGCGGAGGGCGAATTTCATACCACGGAACAGGGCGTTAGAATCAGCCACACGGACGATTCGCTCAAGGCAGGAGAGCGTGGCCCAACTCTGATGGAGGACTTCCATTTTCGGGAAAAACTTACTCATTTCGATCACGAACGCATTCCCGAGCGCGTAGTGCATGCCCGTGGTTCAGGCGCGCACGGGTACTTCCAGGTATATGAGCCGATGACTGAGTACACGATTGCAAGGTTTTTGCAGGACCCACGCAAGAAAACACCTGTTTTTGTACGTTTTTCGCAAGTTGTGGGAAGCCGGGGCTCCGCCGATACGGTACGTGATGTAAGAGGCTTTGCGACCAAGTTTTATACCGAAGACGGCAACTATGATTTGGTAGGCAACGATATCCCAATATTCTTTATCCAAGATGCGATTAAATTTCCAGATCTCGTACACGCCATCATGCCAGAACCGGACAGCGAGATGCCGCAGGCATCTGCGGCTCACGATACTTTCTGGGATTTTATCTCACTTATGCCCGAGAGCACGCACATGATAATGTGGCTGCTTTCTGACCGGGGCATACATAGAAGCTATCGCATGATGGAGGGATTCGGTGTTAATACCTTCCGGTTTGTCAACGCCGAAGGCAAGGCGCGCTTTGTGAAATTTCATTGGAAGCCCCTTCTTGGCACACATGGGTTAGTTTGGGATGAGGCCCAAAAACTTGCCGGGAAAGATCCGGACTTCCTGCGTCGTGACCTATGGGATGCAATCGAGATGGATGATTATGCCGAGTATGAGTTTGGGGTGCAGATGATCAACGAAGGGGATGAATTTAATTTCGACTTTGATGTTCTCGATCCGACTAAGATCTGGCCGGAGGAGGAAGTTCCGGTTAAGATCATCGGCAAGATGACACTGAACAAGAACCCGGACAACTTCTTTGCCGAAACGGAGCAGGTCGCTTTTCATCCAGGCAATGTCGTTCCGGGTATTGACTTTTCAAATGACCCCCTGCTTCAGGGACGCCTGTTTTCATATCTGGACACGCAGCTGCTTCGCCTTGGCGGGCCAAATTTCGCTGAGATTCCAATCAACAGGCCGATAGCCCCGGTGCACAGCAACCAACGCAATGCATTCCACAAGATGATTATCAATAAAGGAAAGGTCAGCTACGCTCCGAATGCTCTCGATAAAGGACACCCAAAAACCGCCTCAAGGGAAGAGCACGGCTATGTGCATCACGCTGAGAAAATCGAAGGCAAAAAAGTTCGCACGCGAAGCGAAAGTTTTAAAGACTTCTTCAGCCAGGCAACACTGTTCTGGGACAGCATGTCGAAGCCGGAGAAGATGCATATCGTCAGAGCTTTTCATTTCGAGCTCGGCAAGGTTATGGATAAGGAGATCAGGCAGCGCATGGTCGATTTGCTGAATAACGTTGATGAAGGGCTAGCCATGCAGGTAGCAAAAGGAATCGGCATAACAGGCCCGAGCGGCAAAGAAGAAGGAGCCATGGTTGCCGATGGCGGAGAAAGTAAAACAAAAGTATCGCCGGCGCTCAGTATGGAGAACACGGTCAAGAACACGATAAGGAGCAGGATGGTTGCAATCCTTGCCGCGGATGGATTTAACGGCTCCGAGTTGATGCAAGTGAAAACGGCCCTTGAGCAAGCAGGCGCACACCCAAAGGTCGTCTCAAAGTTCCTTGGCACCATCAAGAGCGCCGATGGCCAGGAAGTAATGGTTGATAAGAACTATGTCACAACAGGCTCAATCATGTAT
>PXDR01000454.1 GCA_003566335.1 Cyanobacteria bacterium T3Sed10_344R1 | reverse complement strand
GCCCTGTTTGCCAATCAAAATGCCTTTCTGGGACTGACGCTCAGCGTGGATCGTCGCCAAGATCCGAGTGATCTTCGTGTCCTCTTCTACCCGATCAATGGAAACGGCCACCGAATGGGGCACTTCTTCGCGGGTAAGGATCAGGATTTGCTCCCGGATCAGTTCGCCCATGATGAAGCGTTCTGGCTGATCGGTGACTAAATCCGGCGGGTAATAGTAGGGGCCTGGGGACAGTTGCTGAATTAGGGCCGTTTGGAGATCGGGCAAGCCGTCCGCCGTCAGGGCAGAGAACCGGAAAATCGGCCAGTCCCCCATCAGGGCTTGGTAGCTTTGGTCAATCTGCGCGGCCAGTTCCGGCGGCTGTTGATCAATTTTGTTGATCCCGACGACGACCGGCGTTTGGCTCTGGTGCAGCAGTTCCACAATGAACCGATCCCCCCGCCCTGCCGGAACCATGCCGTCCACCACAAATAGGGTGACATCGACTGAGTTAATCGCCTGCCGCGCCGTTTGCACCAGTAAGCGCCCCAGCTCGTGGTGCGGTTTATGGATGCCGGGGGTATCGACAAAAATTATCTGCGCCTCAGGAGTGGTCAAAATCCCCCGCAGTCGATTGCGGGTGGTTTGGGCCACCGGGGAGGTGATGGCAATCTTTTGGCCGATCAGCTCATTCATCAGCGTGGATTTACCCACGTTGGGGCGGCCCACAATGCCGATAAAGCCAGAGCGAAATCCAGGCGGCGAGTCAGGAATCGTTGCCAGGGTAAAGTCATTGACCATCCTTAGACCCCACTGATGTGAACGACCACATCCCGCTGATGGCCTCGATGGCGGTGCTCCCACAGGTAAATACCTTGCCAAGTGCCCAGAGCAAGCCGCCCATTCATCACCGGAATTTGCAGGGAGGTTTGGGTCAAGACTGAGCGAATGTGGGCAGGCATATCGTCTGGCCCTTCGGCGCTGTGGCGATAAAAGCTGCCCTCGGGCACCAATTTAGCCAAGAACGTCTCTAAATCCGCCAACACATCCGGATCCGCATTTTCCTGGATGATCAGGCTGGCAGAGGTATGACGCACGAACAGGGTGCAAAGCCCGGTCTGGATACCAGCGGCTTGCACAGCGGCCTGCACTTGATTGGTAAAACGACCCAAGGATTGCCCTTGGGTCTTAATCGTCAGTTGGACTTGATGATGCTGAGTTGGTGCGATCGCAGTCATAGGCTGGAGTGACGTGGCTGGTTTCAGCATACGTCAGCAGCCTGACGACTGCCGACCCTATTTCCGCCGGGCTTCGACCCATTCTGAGAAGGGTTCGCCTTCAAAGGGCTGAACACCACTGGCAGGATAAGCATCATCGCTGGGGCCAAAGATGCGGCTGACTGCCTCAGAGAAATACTGGAAAAGGCGATCAAAAGCTGTTGTAAGTTTCATGACAAATCCCTCAATACAAGAGGACAGTTTAGAAGGGCCGTCAATTGAGTTGTCAGTGAATCGCAAACAGGCAACTGTTAGGAAACATTGCCGGAAAACATTGTCAGCAACTGACCCTCATATCAAAATCCTAACTGAAGAACAGAGATTATTTCCAGGCTGCCATCATTCTTTACCCGCGAAACGTTCACAAGATAGTTAAAGATGGTTATTATCTCTAGAAAAAATTTAATTGCCGTGCTTAATGCTGCCAAAAGCCTTTAATTTAAGCCCTTAGCTCAAATATATTTACAACATTACTGTCGGTTAAGTCGGTGCGATCGCATCTGGTCATTCCCCTTAAAATAAAGACAAGCAGAAGACTCATCCCGCCTAGACCACATCAGTTCTCCGGCAAGTTCCACCCTTCGACTAAGCGCAAGCCGGAGTTCCAAGTAGCCCCAACAACACAACAGGTTCAGTCTAAAGCGGGGCGTGTCTGAGACTTGCCAAATTTCTGGCAGCAAAGGAGAAAAGTCATGTTTCATAAGATTTTGGTGGCATTAGATCGCACGGATGGATCGGCGATTGAAGTCTTGAAGACTGCCCTAGATTTAGCTAAAGCAACCGGGGCACAGCTCCGGCTAATGAATGTGCTGCTGCCCTTAGATGCGGGCTATCCCGACCCGATTTATCTAGCCGGAGACGGCTTCTATGGCTCCATTTCCACCGATGTATTTCGGCAACACTTGGCCGACTGGCGGCAGACTCAGAAACACAATGAGGACTGGCTACAAGCCTTGGTTAATCAAGCGACCGCTGACGGCATTGGGGCTGACTATGAACAGCGATATGGTGACCCCAGCCGCACCTTGTGTGAGTCAGCCAGTAACTGGCAGGCCGATTTGGTGGTGATTGGTCGTCGGGGTCGCCGAGGGCTGAGTGAATTTTTGCTAGGCAGCGTTAGCAACTATGTGATGCACCATGCCCCCTGCTCAGTGTTGACGGTACAGGGATCACCGGAAACCCCAGCGCCAGTGCCCACAGAAGTTGCCGCAGACGCAGCCACAGATCGGCCTGTTAACGCCGACAGCCCTGAAGTTATGGCCTAGGGCCGGGGTTCTGTCCTGACGCAGCCGGAAACATGGCAGCATGGTCAGGCAGACCGCCGATGGCGGGACTTGAGGTGAAGGATTCGCCATGGAGCCAGGGCTGGGTAAGGTCTACATTGTGGGGGCAGGGCCGGGAAATCCGGACTATCTGACAGTGGGGGGGCAGCGCTGTCTCCAACAGGCAGAGGTGCTGGTTTATGACGCCTTGGTGAGCGAGGAACTGTTGAGCTGGTTGCCGGTGGGGTGCGATCGCATCTACGTCGGCAAGCGGGGCGGTCAGCCCAGCCCCCAACAGGCCGAAATCAACCAAATCCTGGTGGATCAATGCCAGCAAGGGCACCAAGTCGTGCGGCTTAAGAGCGGCGATCCCTTTATCTTTGGCCGCACCACCGCAGAAATTCAGGCATTACGGGCAGCAGGCTGTGCTTACGAACTGGTGCCCGGCGTGTCGAGTGCCCTGGCTGGGCCACTATTGGCCGGAATTCCCCTCACCGATCCCGTGTTTAGCCCTGGGTTTGCGGTGGTGACGGGCCATGATTTAGACGCCCTAGACTGGGAAGCCTTGGCCCGGATTAAGACCCTGGTGATTTTGATGGGCACCCGCACCCTGGCCGAAATTTGTCAGCGGTTACTGAGCCACGGCTTGCGACCTGAAACCCCAATTGCAATTATTCGCTGGGCCAGCCAGCCCCAACAGCAGGTCTGGCAGGGTACGCTTTTAAACATTCTTCAGCGCACCAAGGGCGAGGCTCTGTCCCCTAGCGTGGTTGTGATCGGCGAGGTCGTTGGGCTACGCCCTTACATTCAGCCAGATCAGTCAGAGACTCAGCCGGATCAATAAACGCCTCGTAAATGCCCCATAAGTGGCCTCAGTCAGCCACTCAATGCCCCCCAAATTAACCGCCAAAGTCAACGTAATCATGACGATCTCCCGGCCCCTCTCGGGCAAAACAGTCCTGGTCACTCGCTCTGCTGGACAGTCGAGCCAGTTTCGGGACTTATTGCAGGCCCAAGGCGCAGCAGTGGTGGAAATGCCAGCCCTGGTAATTCGTCCCCCCCGCAGTTGGCAACCGCTGGATCAAGCCATTGACCAGTTAGCCGAGTTTGACTGGCTGGTATTGACCTCCAGCAATGCGGTGAATTATCTGGTGGGGCGACTGCGGCACCACGGCTTGGATCCCCAGCAGTTACAGCGGTTGAAGCTGGCGGTTGTGGGGCGTAAAACCGCCAAGAGTTTAGAGGATTGGGGGCTAACCCCGGATTTAATTCCGCCTAACTACATTGCCGATGACCTGGTAGCCCATTTCCCGCAGTCGGTCGCTGGAAAGAGCCTACTCTTCCCCCGGGTCGAAAGCGGCGGACGAGCGGTGCTGGTAAAAGAGTTGACTGAGGCGGGGGCCAAGGTGGTGGAGGTGCCTGCCTATGAGTCGGGCTGTCCTGATGCTGTAGATCCTCAGGTGCAGCAAGCCCTCGAAGCACGACAAATCGACATCATCACCTTCGCCAGCGCCAAAACGGTGAAGCATTTTTGTCAGCTTTTAGCCCAGGCATTTGGCGGAGGCTGGGTTGAGGTGATCCAGTCTATGACTGTGGCCTCCATTGGGCCGCAAACTTCAGTCGCCTGCAAACAGTTGCTGGGCCGGGTAGATGTACAGGCGAGGGAATACACCTTGGAGGGACTCACCCAAGCGTTGATAGATTGGGCCAAGCCTGGGCTGGACGGGAGCTGATGAGTCAACCGAGGCCACAGTCCCCAACCCCGTCCCAGCCCCCATCACCAGACCAGCGCTGGATTTTGGGGTTGACGGGAGGCATCGCCACGGGAAAATCAACGGTGGCGACCTATTTAGCAGATCGGCATGGGCTGCCGGTGCTGGATGCAGATATCTATGCACGGGAGGCGGTGGCGGTGGGATCAGCGGGGGTAGCTGCGATCGCAACCCGCTATGGTGCCGACATCCTGCGGCCAGACGGCCAGCTCAACCGGCGGCGGTTG
>PXDR01000176.1 GCA_003566335.1 Cyanobacteria bacterium T3Sed10_344R1 | reverse complement strand
TGGAGCCGACCAATCCCCTCGCGGCGGCAGAAGTGGCCTCCTTAGCCGACATGGTGGGGCAGTTAATTGACCTGCCGGGCTGGCGGCTGAATCGCCTACGCCTAGCCAGTTTGCTGCATCGCATCACCCCGCGCCAAGACTATCCTTTGAGTGCCGCTGAAGAACAGGCTGCGCCGAGTTGTCCCCTAGTGCCCGGAGCCCAGGTGATGCGCACCATGCCCCGCCTGCGGGCCGTTGCCCGCATCATCACCCACCTAGATGAACATTGGGACGGCAGCGGCCAGCCCGCCGAAATTGCCGGGGATGACATTCCCCTAGAATCTCGGGTGCTGGGTCTGGTGATTTACTTCCAGCAGCAGGTGGCTAGCGCCACTGCCAGCAGCCCCGACAAAGCGACGGCCCTGGCGACGGCGCTGACGGCTTGTCAACAAGCCTCTGGCACTCGTTGGGATCCCAAACTGGTTGACTTGCTTGCCCTCTTGGTCAGCGGACTACAGCAGGGTCTCAGCCTGCCGTCCATCCCCGATCGCATGACCCTGACCGCTGGTCTGCTTGACCCCGGCAACCCGGATCTGCAACCCCTGCCCCAGTAAGGCGGCGTGCTCCCCTGACAACGCCCCTCTTCCTCTAGCAACGCCCCAGATAACGCCCAAGTCCACCGTCCGTCCTGCCACTGCTTGTTCGAGATATGGCCCAGAACACCGTCCAGAATGCTGCTGAAACCTCATCTGCCCCCCTCGACTGGGAAGCCGTCCGCGCCGGTCAACATCTGCACCTAGCTGGCGCAACCCTAGATGGGGCTGAACTACCTGCCGCCGCCTTGACCGATGGCAACTTGGCCGGGGCACACTTGACCGGGGCTGACCTCAGTCGGGCCAGTCTGGTGCGGGGCAATCTTGCCGGGGCTAACCTGATGGGGGCTGACCTACCCTGGGCTGACCTGCGCGGAGCCAATCTGCGGGGCATCAACTTGATGGGGGCGATGCTCAAAGCTGCGATCGCAACCGGTGCTTTTTTCAACGGCGCGAACCTGTCTGGAGCCAATCTGTCTGGCTCTGACCTGCGGGGAGCCGACCTGCGCGGCGCGAACCTCACCCAAGTTGACCTGCGGGGAGCCGACCTCAGCCAAGCCGACCTGCGGGGCTGCCTGCTGGCCCAAGCCAACCTCGAAGAAGCCAACCTGTCTGCCGCCAACCTAATTGGAGCCGACCTAACCGGCGCTAACCTGCTCTGTGCCAACCTGCAGGACTGCCAACTCTTCGCTACAGCCCTAGAAGGCGCTTGTCTCACTGGCACAGGCCGAGAGGTCACAGAAAGCCAGCTCACCTAACGAATCAACTCCCTACGCAAAAGTCCGGCTGAATCGGCCTGATTTCGGCGTGATTGGGGTATCCTGGCGAAGACAGAATTACGGTTGGCCCCCTGCAGACTTTAGGCAGGTAGAGTAGTCCAAGGCTGACAGGGCTCAGCCGCCGTATGCTTCAGCAGGGTCATGGCCATGGGACAGATTTTTATTGCGGCGGGACAGAATAGCGCCAGTGCCGAAGCGCGGGAGATGATCCAGCTTCGGGATTTAGTCGTGCCAGAGTTGCGATCGCGGGGATTCAGCGTTTTGTCCGTGCCCGACGACCTGGGCATGAGTCAAGCCATCGCCTGGATCAACGCCCGTGCCCGCACCGGAGACATCGCCCTCGCCCTCGCCGCAGGCCGCTCCCCCGACCCCATGGTGCGCGGAGCCAGCGTTTTCTACATTGCCAACAACGAAACCCGCAAAAGCCACGCCGAGCTGCTGCTGTTGGCCCTGCTGCGACGCCTGCCCCAACTGCCCAGTCGTGGGGCGCGCCCCGACACCGCCACCGCTACTGGCAGTCTCAGCTTCTGTCGGCAAGTCGCCAGCGCCTCCCTGCTGATGGAAGTGGGCTTTTTGTCCAACACCGACGACCTCAACCTGCTGCAAAATCGCCGCCGTGATGTCGCCCTGGGTATTGCCGATGGTCTCGCCGCCTGGAGCCGGGCGGTCGGCGGTGACGGTTCAATTCCTGAACAGCCCGGCACCCTGCCCGAAATTAACATCAGCCTAAACGGCGGCACCTATGGTGAAAAAGGGGTGATCATCAACGACAACTCCTACGTGCCGATTGACCTAGTTGACCAAATTGGGGTTGACCTCAGTCGAGCGCCCAACGTGCGGCGGGTGCGCTACCGCAACATCGTCTACGTCAAGGCAGTTGACCTGCGGGACTTCAATATTTCTGTGGGGTGGGAAGCCGCTAGCCGCACTGTGCTGATTCGCTCTCGGGCTGCCCTTGGCATCTGCCCCGGCCTGATTGACCAGATTATGGGGCACGGCAACACCAGCGATGTTCAGTTATTCGTCTTCCTAAAAAACAACAACGAAAGTGCCGCCCGCACCTATGAGGATCTGCCCCGGATCTACCGCGAAGAAGGGGCGATCGAAGGGGTGAACTACGACATCGCCTTTGCCCAAATGTGCGTCGAAACCAACTTCTTACGGTTTAGCACTGACCTGACCCCCGACCAAAACAACTTCGGCGGGATTGGTGCCGTTGGCGGCAGTTCCAGCGGCGCAGTCTTTCTGAATCGGCGTATTGGCGTGCGGGCTCATATCCAGCACCTCAAAGCCTACGGCAGCACCGAACCCCTTGTGCAAGAGCGGGTCGATCCTCGGTTTAACTTCGTCAGTCGCGGCATCGCTCCCCTCGTCGGCCAACTTAGTGGCCGCTGGGCTGCCGATGCAGATTACGGCGATCGCATCTTGTCTGTGCTGCGACGGTTGTACGAGTCTGCTGGATTGCTGTAGCGTTTTATCCCTCAACCCTGAGTGATCCCCAGTTGCACCCCCACTGGAACTGGATTATTTTTGTGAGCGTCTGCTAAGGGAAGGTTAAGATTTTCTAGTCTGCACCGCCCGCAAAATATCCCTGTTGTCACGACCCAAGATTGGGCGTGCTGTTGAGTCATCACGCGAGTCCCCTCAGGTATTAAGTCTCCCTATGACTACTGGACGCCTGCTTCAATCCCGTTCTCCTCGTCTGCGCGCCTTCAGCCAATCCCTTAGCCGTCCGCTTAGCCGCCCGCAGTGGTGGGGTGGAGCCATGTTGATCTGGCTGATGTTGGCCCTACCCGCCAAAGCCAATCCCGAAATGCGGGTCGCCGTGCGCAGTAGCGTCACCACCGTCACCCTAGGCAGCTCCACCCCAGCAACCATTCGGGACGCCGGGGGCCGCAGTGTCGGCAGCTTGCCCGAAGGCCGCTCCCTCAATGCTCAGGTCAGTGGATCTCAAATTCAGTTGGGCCAGTGGAGCGCCAACGGCTTCTGGGTCGAACCCCAAGGCGACGGCTTTATCTACATTGGCGATCGCTGGTACCGGGGGCGAGTCTTTGTCACCCCCGACTCTGGGGGGCTAATCGCGGTCAACTACGTGGATCTTGACCAGTATCTTTACAGCGTTCTGGGGGGAGAAATGCCCTCAAGCTGGCCCCTAGATGCCCTCAAGGCTCAGGCTGTCGCCGCCCGCTCCTATGCTCTCTATCGCCGGGAAAGCGCCAGCAACCGACTCTATGACGTCGGAGGCACCACCACCTGGCAGGTCTATCGTGGCCTGATTGACGAAACCCAGTCCACCCACAACGCCGTCAACCAAACCACTGGCCAAGTGTTAACCCACAGTGGCCGCATCATTGAGGCGGTGTTCCACTCCTCCTCTGGGGGCCATACCGAAAACGTCGAAGATGTCTGGTCTCGCCCGGTGCCCTACCTACGAGCAGTAGCCGACTATGACGCTGGAGCCCCCGTTTATGAATGGCGCGAAATGGTGCCCATGCAGTCGTTCAGCCAGCGCGTTACCGGCATTGGTAACCTAACCGCCGCTATCCCCGAGCGCACCACGCCCCAAGGCCGGGTGGTGTCCATGCGCCTAGTGGGGGATCGAGGTAGTCGAGTCCTGAGCGGTAATGAACTGCGCAGCGCCCTGTCCCTACGGAGCACCTTGTTTTCGATTAAGCCCAACGGCAGCGGAGTCGAAATTACCGGTCGCGGCTTCGGGCACGGGGTGGGCATGAGCCAGTGGGGAGCCCACAACATGGCTCGACAAGGCGCTAACTATCGGCAGATCCTATCCCACTACTATCAGGGCTCGGTGCTGTCTCAAATTCAAGTGCAATAGGGCATGATCCACCGGAATCATGCCCCAGCCAGGCCCGTGTCCGGGGTCGTGGCGCTAGCCCCGCTCGTCTAAACCCGACACGGTCAAGTCCAGGGGATGCTCGACTTGAACTTGGTAAAATACCGTTTGGGGGCTCTGGGGCTGTAGGGTCAACTGCCACTCACATTTGGCCAAATCAACCTGACTGGCGGCAGGCTCAACTTGCAGCAGGGTCACCGCAATCTGAGCATCCTGACTGATCGGTAATTGTTCAATCAAGGTTAGGACAATCGGGTGATCCAGGGTGTTGTTGAGGGTGAGTCGATAGGCCAGGGTGGTGGAGCGGGAGCCTTGGGTGGTG
>PXDR01000149.1 GCA_003566335.1 Cyanobacteria bacterium T3Sed10_344R1 | reverse complement strand
TCTGAATACGAGATTGTGCGTCGGGTAATTTACGCCACGGCTGACTTTGAGTACAAGTCTTTAGTGCAGTTTTCTGAGCAGGCGCTGCAATCTGGGGCCGCCGCCCTCGCTGCGCGGACAACCCTGATTGTGGATGTGCCAATGGTGCAGGTGGGCATTGTCCCCGGTATTCAAACCACCTTTGCCAATCCGGTGTATTGCAGCCTGGATGCCCTCACCCGGCCCCAAAAGAGCAAAACCCAAGCCGCCTGGGGGGTGCAAACCCTGGCCCGCCGTTATCCAGAAGGCATTTTCGTGGTGGGTCAGTCCCAAACCGCGTTAGAGGGCTTGGTGGAACTGATTGAAGCTGAAGAGATTCGACCCGCCCTTGTCGTGGGCACCCCGGCGGGGTTCTTAGACGTGGATGTCCTCAATGATCGGCTACAGGATTGCTTGATTCCCCACATTCGGATCGCTGGCCGTAAGGGAGGAGCGGTCGTGGCGGCTGCCATCGTCAATGGCCTCGTCGATCTAGCCTGGAAAGCCTACGGCAAAGAGGTCAAGACCCTGGCTTAATCAGGCCGCAGTCGGCGAAGTCGGACTTGGTATGACTTCACATTAATTCAATATTCGTTAAGATAAAACTGTTCTTCAATTCGTTCTGCAACTCAGTGGTTGCCGAAGCCGTTGTCGAATGGTGATTTGTGCTGGTCGCCCGTCCCCGCACCCCCAAGCTTAAGCAAACGCAGTTAAACAGGAGTAAAGCCGTCTATGAGTTATGACTTTGATCTATTTGTGATTGGGGCGGGGTCTGGGGGCATTGCCACCGCCCGCCGGGCTGCCCAGTACGGCGCAAAGGTGGGCATCGCAGAATACGATCGCCTCGGCGGCACCTGCGTCAATCGGGGCTGCGTGCCCAAAAAACTGCTGGTCTATGCCTCCCACTTCCCCAACGCCTTTGAAGAAGCGGTGGGCTATGGCTGGAGCGCGGTTAGCAGTCAGGTCGATTGGCCGACCCTAATCACGGCGGTCAACAACGAAGTTCATCGACTCAACGGCATTTACCAGTCCATGCTGGACAAGTCCCAGGTGAAGCTGTTCCCTTACCGAGCCAAGCTGCTGGATGCCCACACGGTAGAAGTGGGGGATCAAAAGGTGACGGCGGACAAGATTTTGGTGGCGGTCGGCGGTGTGCCGGTGCGGCCCCCGATTGCGGGGATTGAACATGCCCTGCTGTCTGATGACTTGTTCAACTTGAAAGAACAGCCTAAAAAGCTGGTGGTGCTGGGCGGCGGCTACATTGGCTGCGAGTTTGCCAGCATCTTCCACGGTCTGGGCAGTGAGGTAATTCAAATCATTCGCGGCGACAAGATTTTGCGCGGTTTTGATGAAGATCTTCGCAGCGAAATCCAGGGCGCGATGGAGAAACACGGCATTAAAATCTACACCTCAGCCGATCTGATTGGTCTAGAGCAAACGGCTGACGGGGTTGTGGTCAAGTTCAAGACCGATGCCGGGGAAGAAACCGTAATCGCCGATGCGGTTAGCCTCGCTGCCCTGGGCCGCAAACCCAATCTAGACAACCTGGGGCTGGAAAATACGGCGGTTGAGGTGAATGCGGGTGCGATCGCAGTTGACACCTACAGCCAGACTGCTGAACCCAACATCTACTCAGTGGGCGACTGCACCGATAAGGTCAACCTCACCCCAGTCGCCATCAACGAAGGCCGCGCCTTTGCCGACACCATGTTTGGCGGCCAGTCCCGCACCATGAGCTACGAGAACATTCCGACCGCTGTCTTTACCACTCCAGAAGCCGCCACCGTCGGTCTGACCGAGGCCGAATCGGTGGAGCAATATGGCGAAGATCAGGTGAAGGTGTACCGTTCCCGGTTCCGGCCCATGTACTACACCCTGCCCGGTAAGGACGAAAAGACGCTGATGAAGCTGATCGTCCACACCGAAACTGACCGGGTGCTAGGGGCGCACATGGTGGGTGACAGCGCCGCTGAGATTATCCAAGGGGTTGCGATCGCACTCAAGATGGGCGCAACCAAGGCCCAGTTTGACGCCACCGTTGGCATCCATCCCAGCTCTGCCGAAGAGTTCGTCACCATGCGTTAGCCCATCACCAGGCGCTAGCCCTAAACCAGGGCTCATAATCCAGAACATCCCTGTGTCGCTTTAAATATCGACACAGGGATGTTTCTTTTTATTTAGATAAAGGGCAGTATAAGTTTAAGCAGATTGTTACGAGATGCACAGTTTGCCCTGTCGGCACAATTTAGGATGGCTGGGCGGCGTGGAGAAACCCCAAAAGGCCCACTTCACAACAGCTTCAACTTTTCACAGGCAACTTTATTCTTGCCTTTACCTGGATTTAAGCAAAGGTAATTACTGTGGAAACAGTTGTAAGTCAGCTCAGTAAAACTAAGTAGTTATTGAGTGTTGATAAGCACCATTGAGCATCCGTATAACCCCGTAAACCTTCGTACCCTGCGTGGGCGGCGACCCACTTAAATCCTGAATCAGCAATCCTAGTTAACATCTGCTGATAGTTTGATCCGTAGTAACACTGTCTCTCCAGCTCCATAGGGCTGCATAGTGATGACTAGTCTTCTGTCCGGTACGGCGACTTGGCTCTCTACACCCCAGTCAAGCCGTCCAGACGTCCTCAAGCCTTTACGTCGATTCCTCGACGGCTTTACCATTGCCAAACCCAAAACCGCTCGCCGGTTAGCCAAACTAATCCCTGCTCAATGTCCGTTTGAGCGCGACATCAAATTCTTCGGCCACAAAGTCGGCCATATTCCCCCCCTCTGCAAACTCAATCCCCTCTACGAAGAACTCGTGGGTCTGCGCTTTCGAGCGCTCTGCTACTTGGCAGATGAGTGTGGGGAAGATATTTCGGGCTTGATCTAGGATCTAGCCGTTGGCTGTTGGCTATTAGCCGTTGGCTTCAGAAGTAAGCTACCTATCTGGGATAAGTAGGCAGAGATAAATGTTGCTGTAGGGTGCTGTTAGGCGTAGCCGTAACGCACCGTCTCGTCAGGCTTTGATGCTATCCCCGTTGAGGCAACGTTTGCCGCAACTCACCGATAGTCACTCTAGCTAACAGCCAATAGCCAACAGCTTTTCACTGACAACCAACCGCTTCTAGCACCCTCATCGGCCCAAGCTGCCGCAGGTGCTCCAGCTGCGCTTGATCCCGCACCAGCAGTGAGCCAACTACCCCTAGGGAGTTGACCGAGATGCCTTGGTAGCTGTCTTGGCGGCGAGGCACCACGAACATCCAGTTCCGGGTGATCACGAGGTTGTAGGCATGGGTTTGTGGCCCGTGCCAGATGTCAGGTTTAATCCCTAGCTGGTTGAGCAGGTGGCGATATTGGTCTAGCAGGTGCGCGGCGATGTCCTGGGGGCTTTGCTGTTGCCAGTCGAGGTCTAGGGGAGCCCACTGATGGGCAAAGGGCAGGTCTAGGGTACCTGGGGCGCTCAGGTTGGCTTGCTTGACGAGCGCTTCTAGGGGTAAGGCGTGTTCACTATTTGGAATCAACGGTAAGGGCAGCACTTGAAGATGCTTGTGGGGCTGGCTAGCCCCAGCCTCGGCTCCCCCGTTGTGGAAGGCGAGGCCGTTAATCTCCTTCAGCCCCAGGGCTAAGGCTTCAAAGTCGGTGCGGGTCAGCCAATCTTCTTGGGATTCATAGGCGCGGGTCACCAGCAAAATATGGTGATCCACCACGTTGTACTTATTCAGTAGGCAGTGGTGGGTCGGGCTCAGTTCCGCCACCAGCAGCCGGGGATCGCAGGGCAGAAAGGGATTCACCTTGGCTTTTTGCTGCTGCGCCTGGGCCTTTTGCTTGCGGATGATATTGACCAGTTGCCGCACCACAAACGTCATTCCCCCTTGGGCGATCTGACAGTAGTGGGTGTCTATGGGCTGGAGTGAACCGTCGGCTAGGGCGGTGGTGGTGCGATCGCAAATCTGCTGCCACAATTCCCCCGGGCGCAGCGGCCTCAAGCCCAACTCAGCGTCCTGATGCCCCTCAAATTGCTGGAGATCAAATTGCTGGGGATCAAACTCAGCCATGATTCCACCTGCTGTCTACACTCGGGCCAAGGTCACCTTTTCGGGCTGATCTTGGTACTTGCCGCGCCGGGCTTCATAGCTCACCTGGCAAGGCTCCCCTTCTAAGAATAAAAGCTGCACCACGCCCTCGTTGGCGTAAATCCGGCAGTCAGCACTAGACGAGTTGGAAAATTCCAGGGTCAAATGGCCCCGCCAGCCCGCTTCTGCCGGGGTGAGATTGGCAATGATGCCGCAGCGAGCGTAGGTGCTTTTGCCAATGCAGATGACGCTGATATTGTCGGGGACTTGCAGCTTTTCCAACGCCCCCCCCAGTCCGTAGGAGTGGGCAGGCAGGATAAAGTAGCTGCCGTTTTCATCGGTGCAGAGGGCGGTGGGCTCTAGGTTATTGGGGTTAAAGTTCTTCGGGTCAATCACCGTGCCGGGGATGTGGCGAAAGATGCGAAACTCTTCTGGCGACAGGCGAAT
>PXDR01000220.1 GCA_003566335.1 Cyanobacteria bacterium T3Sed10_344R1 | reverse complement strand
TAATCGACTCAATGCGGATGCAGCCCAGTACGGCACGCTGGATTTAGCGGATCGTGAGGCGTTGATGAGCCATTTTTGGCAGCAGATTCAGGTTCATGAACTGGTGAGCTTGATTTATCTGGGGGATGATTCTGGCCGGTTTATTTCGGTGTCTCGGGAGTTTGGCAGTGTGGTGTTGGAGGAGGCCCGACCGGAACTAGACGGGCGTTACTTTAGCTATATTCCAGATGCAACGGGCCGCCCGGCAGAACTGCGACCGGAAACGGGCGATCGCACCTATGATCCCCGAGTTCGGCCCTGGTACATCGCCACAGAAGCAGCGCGCCAGCCGGTGTGGTCACCGATTTACACATTCTTCAACCCACCCAGTTTGGGTATTACGGCAACTTGGCCGATTTTTGATGATGACGGCAACATCACGACGATTTTCTCGACGGATTTGACCTTGGGCATTATCGACACGTTTTTGAATCAGCTGGAGATTGGCCGCACAGGACAGGGTTTTGTGTTGGAGCGACAAACGGGGGTGTTGTTGGGCACCTCGACGGATTCTTTGCCCTATGGATTGGACGACAATGATGACCCGGAGATGATCGAGGGGGCAGAAAGTACAGACCCGGTGATTCAAGCGACGGCCCAAGCGCTGCAAACAGAGTTTGAAACGCTGATGGCGATTGATCAGACTCGGCAGTTTGACTTTGACTTCAACGGAGAGCGGCTGTTTGTGGAGGTCGCGCCGCTGCAGGATGAGTTTGGCATTGACTGGCTGTCGGTGGTGGTGATCCCGGAGTCGGACTTTATGGCCCAGATCAACGCCAATACCCGCACGACAATTTTGCTCTGTGGGTTGACTCTGTTGCTGGCCACAGCGGTGGGAGTGGTGATGGCCCGCTGGATTAGCGGTCAGGTGAATCAACTGCGGGATGCCAGTGGTGCGATCGCAGCTGGAGATCTCGACCGCCAGGTTAAGGTGACCGGCATTGCGGAGCTAGAGTCGCTAGGTCAGACCTTTAACCAAATGGCCCAGCAGTTGCGCCAGTCTTTTCAGGAGTTGGCCCAGGTAAACCAGGTCTTAGAGCATCGGGTGGCCGATCGCACCCAAGCGCTCCAGGTGGCCAACAGCGAAATCCAGTCGCTGAACCAAAAGCTCCAGGCTGAGAATGTGCGCATGTCAGCGGAACTCGACGTGGTGCGCCAGCTTCAGCAGATGATTTTGCCCCGAGATCATGAACTGACCCAGGTGATTGACCTAGATATTGCGGGCTTTATGGAAGCGGCGGCTGAGGTGGGGGGAGATTATTTTGATGTGTTGCATGGTGTCAGCGGAACTCGCATTGGGATTGGCGATGTCACGGGGCATGGCCTAGAAAGTGGCGTGATGATGATCATGGCCCAAACGGCGGTGCGAACGCTGTTAGCCCTGGGTGAGCATGACCCGGTGAAGTCTTTTGTTGCCCTGAACCAGGTGCTTTACAACAATGCCCGCCGGATGAACTCGGATAAGAACATGACCCTGGCGCTGATTGATTATCACGAAGGGGCACTGCTGCTGGCTGGTCAGCACGAAGAAGCGCTGGTGGTGCGAGTGGGCGGCACCGTAGAGCGGGTGGATACGTTAGATCTGGGCTTTCCGATGGCGCTGGTGGAAGATGTGGCTGAGTTTGTGGCCCAGCAGCAGGTTTACCTGAATCCCGGGGATGGGGTAGTGCTCTACACCGATGGCATTACGGAAGCGGAGAATTGCGATCGCACCCTTTACGGCATCGAGCGGTTAATGGAGGCGATCCAGCGCAACTGGCATCGTAGCGCCCGAGAGATTCAACAGGCGGTCATTGCGGATGTCCATGAACATATCGGCAACCACCGAGTTTATGACGATATCACCCTGGTGGTGTTGAAGCGGCTACAGAGCCAAGAAGAGGAATTAACGGTGCTGGTTGACTCTGTCCATAGCTAGAGATTTAGCCCAGTCTTCCCAGGCCGTCTGGGGTTTGAGTCAAGATGGCGGGGCTTGTGATTTTAAATCAAAGCCTGCCTTCAGATGCTTTAGCTTACGCCTCAAATGGCTCAAACCTAGCTAATCCGCTGGTTTTAGACAATCACCATCTCTGGCCTGGATTCCCTATAGTAAAGCTTCACTAACAGATTTCAACTAGAAGCAAGTCTATCTAATTGTAGAAAAAACGGTCTTATTTATCCTGTCTCGATGCCTTGTTTCTGGCTTGACGCAGGCTTTCTAAAATTGCTAGGTTTGGATAGTAGGCAAAATAATCTAATTACTTATTTTAGTCTGTTCAAATAATCTACAGCTAAGTTTTAAGCTTGTTTGTTTTCCTAGCCTATTTCAAGAGGTAATCCACCATGCAAAGTCAAGATACCCGTCAAGCATACCAGCAAAAAGTGCAGGCGAAGCTTGAGAAAGTAAACGCTCAAATTGCAGAGTACAAGGCCAAAGCTGCGCAGGTCGAAGCTGACTCTAAGGTGCAGTACCACAGCACGATTGAGGAACTGACCACGCAGCGAGATGCCCTTCAAGCCAAGTTCCAAGAATTTCAGGCTGCTAGTGATGCTGCCTGGACAGAGATTCAACAGGGTTTGGACAAAGCGTTAGAAGAAGGGGGCCGCGCTTTTGAAAACGCTTTCAACAAGTTTCAGTAATCAGTAGCAAAGCTGAAAGGCTGCTGAAAAGTAGGCTTGCTGAATGCTAAGTAGGTGGACATAGGTAAACCGTGTTGAGGGTGCTGTTAGAAATAGCCACAAAGCACCGTTCTGCAAGGCTTTGACCCATTTCCCTGGCAAGCTCATTCTGAAGGAAATTTAGGTCAACCTACTTAAATAAGTGAAGGGGTGGTGCGATCGCACCACCCCTTTCTGCTTGTGCGCTCATAACTATGATCTATCTTGCATTTGATTTAGAACTGTTAGCCGCTATTCTTCAAAGAAGTCCGTATCAATCGTTTTGACTGAGTAAACTTGGGCTACGGTAGCTCCGATATTGAATTCAATCATTAGCTTGGCCAGCTCATATCCATCAATTAAGATCACCCGACTGTCGATGGTTCCCACGTATTCAATCGCCTCTCTTGAAAAGCGAGATGTGGTGAGCAACATCAACATCGGCTGCATGAAGGCTTAGTAGTCAGGAATTGCCATGAGGGTCAAAAGTGCGTGGTAGCCATGCGATAAGCCAGAGCAAGCATCGGTAGGCGTAAAAAAAGCCCTGATGGTTACACCAGGGCTTTGCTCTCACGGATTTTAGGTCTGTCAAAGTCAAGTGGAGAAGGTTCGTTCTCCGACAGTCCTCTCAGCTTTCTCTGAATCGATGAGCTTAGTGTTCCCAGGCAGCTCAGGATCTTCAACTTTAGTTCTGAGCTGCTTTGAAACGCCTTAAGCCGTCGCGACAGGAGAGGCTGCGGGGGCTGTATTTGGTACCGGAGAGTCTATCTTCAATTCCACCTGGTCGGCCTGAGCCCACAGGACGAGCTTGGCATCATAGGGACTGCCCAGGTACTTATGCTGGGGCAAAATCCGCAAAGACAGACCCTGTAAACCGCTGCTGGTATAGACCGCATCGGTCTGGTAAAGGCTGTATCCAGCGGCATCTTTGCCCTTGTGCATCATGGTGGTGGTCATCCCGTGGCAAAGTTCACCATTGGTGTCTACTTCACCCTGGTAAAGCTGGACTTCCACATCTTCAGGGGCGAGCTGTCCGAGCTGTACCCGCGCCTCGACCGTAAACGGCTGATTAACCTTCAGATCAGCGGACTCTGACATAAAGATTTCTGCAATCCGCATATCGTACCAGTGTTGGTTTAAGTGGGTGTACCACTGGGCCAACTCTTTTGCCGGGGCATACTGGCTGGCCGTCAACTGCTGCAGCTGATCGCTGGCGTGGAAGTACCCGCGCAAGGCGTAATCCTTGACCATGCGAGCCGTGTTGAAGAGCGGCGTGTTGCGCTCGATCGCATCCTTCATTTTGGCGATCCAGCCCCGGGGCAGTTCGTCGCTGTCGCGGTTGTAAAACAGCGGAATGACGTCCTCCTCCAGCATTTCGTAGAAGGCGCTGGCCTCGACATCGTCTTGATAGTCTAGGTCGTCATAGTCTTCGCCGTGACCAATGGGCCAACCGGTGCGCACATAGTCAGCCTCATCCCACCAGCCATCTAGAACGCTGAAGTTGGGCAAGCCGTTCATTGCGGCCTTCATGCCGCTGGTGCCCGAGGCTTCTCGGGGCCGTCGGGGATTATTCAGCCAGACGTCACAGCCTGCCACCATTGCCCGAGACAGGTGAATGTCGTAGTTAGGCACAAACACGATGGACTTGCTCAGCCCCTCGTCCTTGGTGAAGTGGATGATGTCGCGGATGAGCTCTTTGCCAGGGATGTCCTTAGGGTGGGCCTTACCGGCGATGACGAACTGCACGCGGCGACCGCTAGCCCCTTCGATGATTTTGCGAATCCGCTCGGCATCCCGCAGAAATAGGGTGGCCCGCTTGTAGGTGGCAAAGCGACGGGCGAAGCCCAGGGTGAGGACGGTGGGATCC
>PXDR01000588.1 GCA_003566335.1 Cyanobacteria bacterium T3Sed10_344R1 | reverse complement strand
TTGCTGGCTTGATCGACAATTTTCTTTTCGTTTTCTGCCAGGGTGCTAGCGATACGCAGCCGCTGCTGCCCCGTGCTCAAAAAATCTTCAATGGTGCGAAGCTCGCCGCTGCTGGGGCAGCGCAGCTCATCGTCGGCGTTAAGGATGACTTGGCTAACTACAGACATAATTATGGTGATTGCAGTAACTCTATGGTTATTGACAGTCTAGCGACTTCAGGTTACCGAGGGAAGCTGCAAGGGGGAGAAGGTTTTTATTTCGTTGCCTTTGATTTCGCTGCCTACCGGGTCGTTTCGCTGGGTTCAGTCACTCGCAGACTGAGACACAGAGATGCCTTTTTTAGGATCTTGGCCTGGGAGCTTGACTCAAAATAGGTGTAGCCATCGCGTCAGCCCAAGGCCAGACTTGGGTCAGGTTCGCTGGCAATATTTGGGGATCTCTTTGGTCTATCTGCGATTAGCAGGGCTCCTTAAGCCTGAAACCGCTTGCTAATGTGGAAGGAAACCCCTATTCTTTCTGGAACTTATCAGCCGTAGGGCAAGCAGTTGCCCTAGCCTCACTGATTTAAGCGCTGATTTGAACAACGATTTGGACGACGACGGTCACCATGGGTCATGGAAACGATCACTCTACAATGTCACGAAAAAGACATGCCCCAGGTTCGCACATGGATTAAGCAGGTTTGCGAAGATCTGCACCAGGGGCAAGCCCACGACTGCATCTGGAGCTGCGGCCAAGCAGAACAGATTCAGGTGGGCGATCGCATCTTTTTGCAGCGGATTGGCAAGCCACCCATCGGCTATTTTGCCTCGGGCTACGTTCTAGAAGCGCCGCCTACTGATCAACTGCGGCAGCGCGATCCGGCCTATCGCGGCCTGAGTGCGGCCTACCATCAACAGTCTGAGGTGCCCACAGATTACCGAGTTTGCCTACAGCTCGACGCCATTCTCAACTTTGACCAGCCCTTAAAAATCAAGACCCTACAACAACTTTCTCGTTTCCAGGGCTGTAACTTTGCACGGCTGGGCCAGGGCACAGCTTTTGACCCGGCCTATACCGACTTTCTGGAAGATGAATGGCGCAACCACAGCACTGAAATTGCGCGCCTGGGTCGGGGCGCGCGGCTGATTGACACCTATTGTGCCCAAGGGGCCGAACTGGTGCGCCACAAGCAGTTTGAGGATGCCTATCACCTCTACAGCGAAGCGCTGCTGATCGATGCAGACTGCATCCAAGCCATGATTGGTCTGGGGAATGTACTGATGGGCCAGGGACAGCTCGACGCCGCGATCCTGGAATATAGCGATGCCATCTTTGTTGGCGCTAAGTTTGGCGGCAAGTTCGACAAACTGGCCTACTTCAAGCGGGGTCTAGCCTACTTCCGCCAAGAGGAACTTGACCTGGCTATCCAGGACTATCGTCAGGCCGTAGAACTTGATGCCAAATATTTTGAAGCCCACTGCGCCCTGGCCAACACCCTGTACAAAGCCCAGCAATACAGTGAAGCGATCGACAGCTACAGTCGGGCCATTGCCCTGGCAGGTCACAAGAGCAAACTCTATCTGCGGCGGGGCAAAGCCCAGCTGAAGCTCAGTCAACTGAAGCGGGCTAAGCGGGACTTTGAGCAAGCCCTGACCCTGAACTCCGACCTGAAAGATAAGATCAATGCCCTGCTGGCAGACTACGCCAACAACAATCGCGCCTGGGCTGGGCAAGATAAAGCGGGACAGGGTGCGATCGCCCAGAAATTTGTCTACACCCCCACCCCCACCAACCGGATTCTGCGGGTTTACAGCGGTTCATAACTCCGCAAGGTTCCGTAACCCAGGTCTATAGACAGCGTTACAAAAGCTGAGGTTCGACTGGGGCTGCACTAGGATCAGTTCCGTATGCATTCGCCCAGAACCATCAGCATTCATTAGTGACTCTGTCTTTGAGGTAGACCCCATGGCCACCAAACAACAATTTGCCAGCTTCGACGATATGATTGCCGCGTCGGCAGAGCCGATCCTGGTTGACTTCTATGCCACTTGGTGCGGCCCCTGTCAGATGATGAGCCCCATTTTGGCCCAGGTCAAAGAACAGCTTGGCGACAAGCTCAAGATCGTCAAGATCGACACCGATAGATATCCCCAAGTGGCCTCCCAGCATCGGATTGAAGCCCTGCCGACCCTGCTGTTATTTCGCGACGGACAGCCGGTAGACCGGATTGAAGGCGTCCTGCCTGCTCAGCAGATGGTGGCCCGCCTTCAGCCGTTTCTCTCAGTGACCTGAGCCTACCTGACCGGATCTAAAGGGTCTGCGCCTGCCTATTCAACCGCAGAGAGGCCAAAAGCAGATAACTGGGGCAGTAGCTTGATAGGATAAAAGATTTGCAACTGTCCCACACCCGTGTGAAAAGGAGAAATTTCCTATGGCCCGCATGTACTATGACAGCGATGCCAACCTTGACCTGCTGAGCGGCAAAACCGTAGCCATCATCGGCTATGGCTCCCAAGGCCACGCCCACGCCCTCAACCTCAAAGACAGCGGCGTGAACGTGATTGTTGGCCTGTATGAGGGGAGCCGCTCCATTGCCAAGGCCGAAGCGGCTGGCCTGACGGTGAAGTCCGTAGCCGATGCGGCTGCCGCTGCCGACTTCATCATGATCCTGCTGCCGGACGAGGTGCAAAAGGCCGTCTACAGCCAGGATATTGCCCCTAACCTCAGCGCCGGGAAGGTCTTGGCCTTTGCCCATGGTTTCAACATTCACTTTGCCCAAGTGGTGCCCCCGGCTGATGTGGATGTAGTGATGATTGCACCCAAGGGGCCAGGTCACCTGGTGCGCCGCACCTATGAGCAAGGTCAAGGGGTGCCCTGTCTATTTGCGGTCTATCAAGATGCGTCGGGGCAAGCGCGGGATCGGGCCATGGCCTATGGCAAAGGCATTGGCGGTAGCCGGGCCGGGATGCTAGAAACCACCTTCCGGGAAGAAACCGAAACCGACCTGTTCGGTGAGCAGGTGGTGCTGTGTGGCGGCCTCAGTGAGTTGATCAAGTCTGGCTTTGAAACCCTGGTAAATGCGGGGTATCAGCCGGAATTGGCCTACTTTGAGTGCCTGCATGAAGTGAAGCTGATCGTTGACCTGATTGTTGAAGGCGGTCTGGCAGAAATGCGGGACAGCATTTCTAATACGGCTGAATACGGTGACTACACCCGTGGGCCTCGGATCATCACCGACGACACCCGCGCCGCCATGAAGCAGGTGTTGACGGAGATTCAAACCGGTCAATTTGCCCGGGAGTTTGTGCTGGAGAACCAGTCCGGTAAGGCAGGCTTCACCGCCATGCGTCGTCGGGAAGCCGAGCATCCGATTGAGGAAGTGGGTAAAGACCTGCGAGCCATGTTTAGCTGGCTGAAGAAAGCCTAGGTTAACTCGGGTTTTCTGGGGTTGTATCCCAGTCGTGCAGCTCTTACCCCAAGTGCTGCTATGTACTCATCTCTCTGACGGGTTCTGAGATGCCTTGCAGACCCCCCTTAATCCCCCCTTGGTAAGGGGGGAAACTCTAGTCCTCCCCCTTACCAAGGGGGAGTTAGAGGGGGTAATGCAGGGCATTCGCGTTAGTTTACCGACTAAGCCTGAAGCAATCCCTGGGGCCGATGGTGGATCCAGGGGTGGGCCTGTTCTAATTGAGCGGCTAAGGAAATCAGGGTGGCTTCGTCCCCAGGGCGGCCCACCAACTGCACCCCCACTGGCAAGCCTCGGGTATCAAATCCGGTGGGCACGGTGATGACCGGTTGACCGCTGGCGTTGAAGGGCGGGCAGGGGGCTACCCAGTGGATCACCCGCTTAAGGGTTTCGGGGCTGCTGAGGTTGGCCCATTCGCCAACGGCAATGGTGGGATGCAGATAGACCGGCAGCAGCAGCACGTCGTAGGGCTGGCAAAATTCCACCACTCGCCGGGCGGTGCGCTGAACTTGGGTCACGGCCCGCAGATATTGACCGGCACGCAAAAACCAGGTGCGCAGCAGCAGCCAGCGGTTCATTTTGTCCAGCACCACCCAAGGCACCTTGGTTTCTGCCAACACCGACCGCCAGAGAATGGTGAAGGGTTCTACTAAATCGCCTAAGTCAGGCAGGGTGACGGCTTCGACTTGGTGCCCTAAGGAGTCTAAGCGCTGGGCCGTTTGGGTGACCACGTCGGCAGATTCTGCGATCGCCCTTCCCATGGGCGGAATCGTGGTGCTAAAGCCAATCCGCAGCACCCCAGGTGGACGCTGGCTGTAGACCACAAAAGCGGGATCAGGATCTGGCAACCAATAGGGATCACCCGGAATATAGCCTGCCATCACATCCAGCAAGGCAGCCGCATCCGCCACAGTTCGCGCAATGGGGCCGCTGGCCGCTAGGCCGTTCAGCCGTTCTCCCACCGGAGCAAAGCTAATTCTGCCTCGGCTGGGCTTGATGCCCACTAGCCCACAGCAGGCCGCCGGGCCACGCCGGCACCGCTCCGTCGACGACGTCCTGGATCCGGGGCTGGCCACGGGTCCGCTGGCTGCTGCCCTGCGGCCGGC
>PXDR01000561.1 GCA_003566335.1 Cyanobacteria bacterium T3Sed10_344R1 | reverse complement strand
GCTTCGGCGTTGCCCCGGTTGTTGAAAGCGGCGGGATCGTTGGGGTCAAGTTCTAGAACGTGGTTATAGTCTGCGATCGCAGCTTCCCATTTCCCCAACCCTTCATAGGCCGCCCCTCGGTTGAGGTAGGGATCGGGGGCGTCGGGGGCTAGCTCAATCGCCTGGTTAAAATCGCTCAGAGCATCTTCTAGCTTGTTTTGGCTGACCCGAGCATTGCCGCGATTGCTCCAGAGGGCCGGTTCCTCGGGCAGTAGCTCAATTAACTGGCTCCAGGCAGTTTCGGCCTGGGCAAATTTGCCTTGATTGGTGGCGTCAAAGGCTTGCGATCGCAGGACTTCTACCGTTTGCTGAAACTCTACCTGCTCATCGGCGGAGAGGTCTGTAAAAGCGGGAGCTGCGATCGCAGAATTTCCCCAGCCCAAACACCACACCAGCCCGATCATCACCGCCCATAGGCCAACCCACCACCGCACCATAGTCTTCTATCCCAAACAAGACGCCTCTCTATGATTATGCCGGATGATTAATGCCGGGGTTTGGCGAGGCTTGTCCTAGAGCGTCCCATCCTGGAGCCTCACATCAACGAGAGCTGATCGTCCTCGCCGGTCACTGCCGATTGTGCTTGATCCCCATAGCCCAGATGGTGCCAGGCGGCGGGGGTGGCCATGCGGCCCCGAGGGGTGCGCTGAAGATAGCCAATTTGCAGCAGATAAGGCTCGTAAACTTCTTCGATGGTTTGGGCGTCCTCGCCAGTGGCTGCCGCCATCGTGTCGAGACCCACCGGCCCGCCGTTAAAGTTCTCAATCATCACCGATAACAGGCGGCGGTCAGTCCAGTCCAACCCGCAGGGATCGACATTGAACAGCTCCAAGGCTTCAGCGGCAACCCCTTGGGTAATGGTGCCTGATGCCTTCACCTCCACATAGTCCCGCACCCGCTTCAGCAGCCGATTGGCAATCCGGGGGGTGCCTCGGGCTCGACGGGCAATTTCTGTCGCCCCACTCTCATCAATTGGCGTGGTTAAGGTATCTGCCGTGCGCAACACAATCTGAGTCAGCTCATCAATTTCGTAAAACCGCAGCCGCTGAACTAAGCCAAAGCGATCTCGCAGCGGGGATGTTAACGCCCCCACCTTGGTCGTCGCCCCCACCAGGGTAAACGGCTGGAGGGTAATGCTGCGGGTACGGGCGCTTTGACCTTTGCCAATGGTGATATCCAGCCGCCCATCTTCCATCGCTGGATAGAGGATTTCTTCCGTAACCTTGGGCAGTCGGTGGATCTCGTCAATGAACAGCACATCCCCCCGATTCAAGTTCACCAGTAGCCCGGCAATGTCTCGGGGCCGCTCTAGGGCCGGGGCGGTGGTGATCTTGCAGGCCACTCCCATCTCTGTGGCCAGAATCAGGGCCATGGTGGTTTTGCCTAGGCCAGGGGGGCCGTATAGCAGCAAGTGATCCAGCGGCTCTTGGCGGGACTGAGCGGCTTTAATCGCGATGTCCAGGACTTCTTTCAGCGCCTTTTGGCCAATGTAGTCCTGGAAGCGCTGGGGCCGCAGTCCCGGCTCTTTGGGCAGGTCACTGGCCTCGGCTTCTGGCTTCAGCAGGGTATTGGGGGCTTTCGACTCCGCTGGGGTCGGTTGGCTGGTCTCGGCAGCAGGTTGGGTGCCCCAGTCTGGCGTTGACGCTTGGGCCTGAGGCTTACCCGCTTGAGACTTATCTGCCTGAGACTTATCTGCCTGAGACTTAGCCTTGGCCTGGGCCTTGTCAGACCCCGAAGCGTCTGACCCTGATTTGGACGAAATAATTGCCATAGGCTCTGAAGAAGCACCGTTTGCGGGGCTACAGACCAAAAGAAGTCAGCTGCATCCTGACAGCACAAGCTGAACCGTATCCTCTGGCTGCCCGGTTACTTTGGTTCAAAGGTACTTGGCTGGCTGGGAATATGCAAGTTGACATCGGCCCGGCGGTGGCGGGGCTGAATGCCGGATAAACGCATAACGTCTGCAATGGTGGCGCAGTAGGGCTGAAGGCCGTAGGTCGCTGGCCCCACTGGGTTCTGGTAAACGAAGTGGCGATATTGCAGGCAAAACCAGTCCCAATCTGCCATCTGCACCCGAAATAGGGCAATGAGTAGGTTGGCTAGGCGAATAGACAGAGGAACGCCCACGGAAACGCGGTAACCCATGTAGGCCGCCACTTGCTCAATAGCTTGATTGGCGGTGATGGCTGGGTTGCCCAGAATGATTTCCCGATTTTCTGGGGGATGGTCAACCAGATGACGCACAACTTGAGCAATATCCCGCGCGTGCATGAAGTGGAAGCTGCCGTCAGGGCGCAAGAAGCGAATGCCGCCAATCCAGTTAGTGACTTGTTCTAGCCCCGCAGAGAGGTGAGACTTGGGCTTAACGTCGTCACCGCCGAATACCAGAGTGGGAAAGATGGTGGTGATCTGAGATGCGATCGCAAGTTCCTTCAGCCGTAAGTAGCACTCATATTTGGTGCGAATGTAGTCGGTGCCGATTGCTCCGGCCTGATGAAGCAGCTGATTGTTGCGATCGAGAATGCTGGCCGTAGAGAAGTAAATCACCTGCTGACAGCGCTGGGGGTTGAGCCGATTGAGCAGGGCTAGGGTGGTATCCACATTCACGACCCCAATTTCCTTGGGGCCACCCCAGCAGGTGGCCAGCAGCACTGCGCCATCCATCGTGGCCAGCAGATCAGAAAACTGATCAACCTGGCGTAAATCTCCCTGGATGATCTTGATCCCGGGGCGCAGAGAGGTATCTAGCTTTAGCTTTTGCGGATCTCGCACCAGCAGATACAGTTCGTGCCCGGTCTCTCGAATCAGTGCCTCCGTGACATAGTGACCGATGCAGCCACTGGCTCCGGTGACAAAGAGACGCTTCGGTGCATCTCCATCCTTGACTCGCGACTGAAAACTATTTGACACAAGCACGCAGCACGGAAGCGGGTTAATACAGCATTGATACATTAAAGTATCAGCATACCTGCCCCTTGCTCCGGACTCTAGGATTTTTTGTAGGTTTTATTCGATGTTTAAACTGCGGCTGTAGTTCCCCGATTGGGTCAAGATTTACCTGATCCCAGGCAATCTTCTTGGTTAAGTTAGGTGAGATGGCCGAGTGAGCACCATCGCAGACCGCCCCTACAAACGCTGCGACTCCAATGCAGTTGAGGCTAGACCACTCCGGCGACCTGGTTGAGTCCCATAGAACCGTTTTTAGAAAAACAACGTTTATCAAGACAGACAGAACATAGGCTGATCAACGCTTGTGGTTGATTAACCTATGTTCTGAAGGCACGAGCGTCGCGATTCCAGCATCAGGGAATGCTTAACCTAAGCCGACTTCGCTAGGAGCTGATCGGCTTGCTTCGCAGTTTCAAAGAAGTAGGCGGCGTTCTCTTCTGGGGTGGTGGGCAAAATGCCGTGACCCAAGTTGAGGATGTGGCCGCGATTCCCGGCTTTGTGGATGGTGTCGAGAATGCGATCGCGGATAAAGGCTTTAGAGCCAAACAGCACCCCAGGATCCAGGTTACCCTGCACCCCAATGTCAAAGCCCAGTCGCTTACGGGCGTCTGCCATATCCACTGACCAGTCCACGGTGACAATATCCACCCCAGATTGGCCCATGCGCTCTAGGACGCCAGCGCTGCCGCTGACTAACAGGATCAGCGGGGTATCGGGGTGGGTTGCCTTCACTTGGCGCACCACCTGCTGCTGATAGGGTAGGGCAAAGGTGTCGTAGTCTTGGGGGCTGAGTTGCCCAGCCCAAGAGTCAAACATCTGCACCACCTGGGCCCCACAGTCAATCTGGTGACGGATATAAATGGCGATGGAGTCAGCCAGCTTGCTGAGAAACTGGTGCAGAATTGTCGGATCTGAGAACGCCATGTTCTTGATCACGGAGTAAGTCTTACTGCCTTTGCCTTCGACTGCGTAGGCGGCTAGGGTCCAGGGGGCCCCCACAAACCCCAGCACCGTGGAGGCATTACCCACTTCTTGGCGCAGGGCTTGAAGAATCGGCTGGATAAAGGGCAAGGATTCCCCTGGCTCTAGGGTCCGCAGGGCCTCAACTTGGGCCTGGGTGCGGATGGGGTCGGTGATGATTGGCCCCTTGCCTTCGGCGATGTCCATGTCAATGCCCATGCCGGGTAGGGGCGTGACGATGTCAGAGAACATAATCACCCCATCGGGCTTGAAGGCACGCCAGGGCTGTAGCGAAATCTCAATGGCGACCTCTGGAATTTCAGAGCGATCGCGAAAGGAGGGATATTTTTCCCGCAGGTCTCGGTAGGCTTTCATATAGCGACCCGCTTGGCGCATCATCCAAACGGGGGGACGATCCAAAGCTTCGCCACGAGCAGCCCTGAGCAAGTAGGGAACAGTCTCCAATCCGGTCATTGAAATGCCACCAGTGATTTGACGTAAGGGGTTTAAAAAGCTGAGAGAGTTAACGCTGGCTACTGCAACTCTAAATTTGCAGCGACTCTCTAGAAGCGCACTCGCTAGCTTATCATCGGCAGTTGTCCAAACTGGCTGAACTGGCTGAATCACCTGGTTTTGCAACGTTTCT